>NZ_JBKEIV010000035.1:0-55387 GCF_046693725.1 Anaeromassilibacillus sp. SJQ-1
ACCTGGCAGTGTCGTATAGACGCCCGTGCTCTGGCCCGGTGTGCCGGTTGCATAGACTCTGTAGTAGTAATCGTTTCCAACCTTCGCCACAAACTGCGTCTTGAGAACGCTGCCGTTGCCTACTGTAAAGCCCGGCGTCTGGTTGTTTCCATTTACCACCGTCATCTTGAAGCAGTATGCGCTGCCTCTCTTGAGCGTGAAGTTCACTGTCGTGTCACTCACCACATGCGCCTTCTGGGTCGAGACGTTCTGTGCCGCAGAAACGACGCCTGCCGCCCCATAGGAGTTGGAGGCATTCACAGAACTGCTTCCCTTTCCTCCCTTGTTGCCCGGCTTCGGGTTGGGCTTCGGCGTCTCCGCCTTCTCCAAACCTGCTACAGCTGCTTCCAGATTTACATATACCTTTGCGATTGTCTGGTTGTTCGCGGTTTCATCCCCGGCGACTGCCTTTGCTACCTGTAGCGCCGCCTCCAGGTTTGCCACACTGCGGTCCGTATAACCGTTCAAGTCGATCGCTTCTGTCTCTTCGATGAGCTTCTGCAACTCTTCTCTGCTTGGGATCTTCCGCAGGGCTGCCATTGCTTCCGCAAGCTTCTGCGCCATTGCATCCACTTCTTCCTGTCCGGCCTCCGGATTCCCAAGCATCGTCTCTGCATCTTCCAGCACTCCATTAAAGGTCTGGAATGCCTCGTCCTGGATATAACTGTCCATATCCAGACTCCTTGCTTCATCGACCACGGTCTGGAGCGCCGACAGGTCTGCACGGTATTTCAGATTTTCAATCGCCTTCTGCAAGTTCTCATATGCCTTGTCCACTTCCGCCTTCAGCGGGTTCTCTTCCGCATAGACGTCCTTTGCCTCATTCAGCGCTTCCTCAAAGCCCTCCGTGCTGCTCGGCTTGAATGCATCCAACTTCTCCGCCAACTGCTCTGCGATTTCAATCAGCGGCAGCAGCACTTCCTTGTCGCCTTCCTCGAATTCCAACAGGTGCATCGCTTTTAGCAGCTCGTCCCAGGCCTTGTTGACCTCTTCCTGGGTTGCGGCTGGATCGTCGTAGACCTCCTGCGCGTTGGTCCGGGCATTCACAAAGATTTCCCGTACTTCCGGTACCAGCCGGTCGATGTCCTCCTGCGTAACCTTGTTCGCCTCATCCAGGACAATCTTCAAGATGTCCTTGTCCACCTTCGTAAAGGTAAAGCGCAGGCTTGCACTCTCATTCGGCATCGTGTAGGTGTACGTAAAGCCGTTTGGTTCAAACGGGATGTCCTCCCCGTTGAGCTGTGCACTGGCGAACGCGCCGTCGGTCGGGGTGAAGGTAAAGGTCAGATCTTCACACGGCATCACTTTCGCGCCGTAGATTGCATCCGTGGAGATCACCACATCTGCATTTCCTTCCACTTCCACCGCTGCATTGCTGCTCCACTGTACGGTCAACAACTGCGGCTCCTTCTCAGTCTCCTCTACAAAGTGAATCCGATAGGTACGTTTGCTGTCCTCAATACCTATGGCCCAAACGGTAATTTCTGCTGTTCCCGGGATGGACTCTGCCTGTTGGATAGAAATTCTTGCATAAGGTTCTTCCACTTTTGCACTTACAGTTGGAATTTCGTTTCCCGACGGCACTTTGACGGTATATTCCAATACATCGTTGTCAAAATCGGACAGACTCCTTGTAACGTGTGGTACATCCACCCATTCGCCGTCTTTTTCATATTGAATTTTCCAGGTGTCCGGTGCAATGACCCCACTATCCCAAGCACGGTACCAACAGATTTCCGCCTGCTGAACAGTAATGGGCTCTGCAAAATCGTACTGTACCCAGTGTTCTCCGCTGTTTGGATAAGTGGACCAAGTGAATTTCGCGTTTCCTCCTTCGTCAGAGGTATCCCATCCTTTTCCGTCATTAACCGCATCCAGGCTGGTCCAAGTGCATGTGTAGGAAGCGCTGACAGTTGCATCCTGTTCTGCATATGTTCCGTCTGTCTTCTGTAGGCGGAATTCCTTCATACCGACTGGTTTATATCCGTCCATCAAGACACGGAAGCTTTGGGCAGTAACTGGGGTAAAATCGGCTACATTGAGTACATCGTATTCTGTTCCATAGGGTTTGTTTCCATAACAGACCTCCTGAAGCGGGATGTCCTGGAAGTCTACAACACCTTTTTCACCCTGGAGCTTCCACTCCATAATCCCCGAAGCAATTTTCTTTATATCATTTTTAATATTGAGGCGAATCTTTGTTGTGATGATCGGTTCAAATTCATAGGAATCGTATGCATTTTTGGAGAAATAATTGTACTCTTCAACCGGTTTAACCGGTACAAACGTCTCTCCATCCCAATAGGCAATTTCCAAGCCGTCCGGAATTTGTACGCCACCGTTGTCATCATACCATTTGATGTCACATCCCCACAGACTGACCGGTTCTTCAAAGTCATACTGCACCCATGGATTGAGCGGCGTCTCATAGGATGTCCAGCGCGCATCTGTTCCATCATTGAGTGCCTCTATGGTATCGTACTGAGAAACCGCGGAAGCAGAAGGCGTCGCATAGCTTTCGAGCGGGAATTCGACACGTTCCTCACGGATATGAATCGCCATTGCGCCACTGTCACGGTTGTCCCATGCGTAGTAAGGGGTCATCACCAAAGGCGCATCCAGGTCCTGCTCATCAACCTGCACCTTAGCATTTGCTACAATCTGCATGGTAGACTTGATCTGATAGGGATCTTCACTCGGTGCCTGGGCAAGGAGGATCTCTTCATCTGTCAATGGGCGAACGGTAACATTATCCGCTGTAACCTCCCGGTTGTAACTGCGCAGACCGATACGGCCCGCCTGATGCTCCAAGTCTTTGAAAGAGCCTACCTTTTCTCCATCGACAAAGAACAGAAACGTATTCTGATAAGCAAGTACTTTCAATGTATACGTTTTCCCAAGCTCAATATCCCAGGTTTTCTTTCCGAATCGTGTCCAACTGCCATTTGCTTTTCCGTACTCTGCGCCTTCCAGGCCAATTCCAAAGTAATAGCCGTGGTAATTGTCCGGTCCGGACCCCTCCTGAGAAGAACGGACTAGCACGCCGGCATTTCCCGAATCGGTTCCGTCTTCTCCAAGAGTTACCTGCGCCTCTATAGCGAAGTCACTCCAGGCCTCGTCTCCTGCAACCAACTTATTGTTAGTCCCCTTCTCCATATGGACTTTTCCATTGGCAATTTCAATGGTCTGCGTATTGTCAACATTGAGCCAACGGGAGGACGCCGCCTGTGCATCTTCAAAATCCTCATTCAAATTTGCCTCAACATAGGGCGGGTATGTAATGGGGCGGTCGAATTTTTCATCCTCCAAATTCTCGATCCATTTGGTGGTAAAGGTCGCATCTTTGGGCAGATAATACTGTGTGACCGGATATTCGTTGTCCACATCTTCTGCTGCATAAACGATGGGTCCACGTTTGACCGCGACTCTCCCCTGATTCGCCTCTACACGTGGATCGGAATAGACGCGTTTTGTCTCCATTGTAAAATTCAGATCAATCGAATCGCCTTCGTTCCATGTGCGATCCAAGACAACATATCCCTGTTCGTCCGGCTCGGCAGAGACCGTTTCTCCATTTACTGAGAGGGTGTTTTCATCCGTTGCCCAAGAGGGAACTCGCAGGCGGAAGGTGAATTCTGTAGGCTGATCCACATCCACCGCAATGGATACCGTCCCTTCCCAGGGCATATCGGTATCTGTATGCAGGCGGACTGTTTTGCCGTCCACTTGTAGTGTGGCTTCATTGCCAATGTATAAGTTCTGTGTGAGAATATCCCCCTGTTGGGTATAAATATATCCGCCCAAGGATTCCACTGTGCGCATCAGGTTTGGAGGACAACAGGCTGTACCAAACCATTCGGAGCGATGTTTACTCCCATCGCTGCTCATGGGGTTGCCATAAAAGAAGGTTTCGCCCTCAAAATCCACACAGCTGATGATACTGTTGTACAAGCCGCGTTCCACAACGTCTGCATACTTGCTGTCTCCATATAGGAGGTTCATCCTTTGATTGAACATCACATTGGCAATGTTGGCGCAAGTCTCGCAATAAGCGGTATCATTGGGCAGATCGTAGGCACTTCCATAACCTTCATTGGCTGGATTGGAGCCAATTCCACCAGTGACATAGGTCTTTTTGTTTTCAATATCATCCCACAAGGCGAGCAGCGCCTCATCATACCGGCCATCCTGTTCTAAAAGATTGATGTCGGCCATTGCTGTATACATATATCCTGCACGCACAGCATGACCGACCGCCTCTTTTTGTTCTGTAACGGGTAGATGATCCTGATCGTATTCGCTATTGTGATTTGTTCCATGGCGGTCTTCAAAATCTCCGCGAGTATCCAAGAAGAACTCTGCCAAAGCGATGTAATCCTTTGCCTTATCCGAATACTCGCCGCCAATCTCCTCGCAAAGGTTTGCCAGCTTCACGAGAGCAAGTTCGATTTCCTGATGGCCCGGTACCTGCTTCCACTTTCCTTCTCCAAACAGGGAACAAACATAGTCCGCATTTTTGATGGCCATATCAAACAAACGAGTATCTTTGCCGCCCGTTGCGCGATAATGTGCCACAGCGGCTTCATAGAAGTGCCCCGCACAGTAGAGCTCATGGAGATTAAAATCCCACCATTTAGGTGTATTGCCATTGGCCCCTAATATAAAATAGGTGTCAAAATATCCATTCTCCTCTTGTGCGTCCATATAGTAGGGAATCCATTCTTCCAATTTGTCTCGGATATACTGTTGCCCCGCGAGGATCTCCTCATCTCCCATCGGGTCGATCTGCAACGCATAACACATGGATTCCAAAACCTTATGCACATCGGAGTCCACGTAAAATGCCCCTTGAAACGCTTCATATGCTTCACCACGGTGCATTTTAGCTGCATTGATGATATTCGGTATTCCACCGCTTGCCTTTTCAACGTTGGAAATGCCAGTAGGAATAACCTTACAGATAAACTGTTTCTGACGCGCAGTCCAGAAATCATCTGTAATTTTTACATGAGTAAAATCGACTGATTTTGCAGGTTCCTGTGGTTCTGTAGCTGAGGCTGGCGCAGCAAAGGCCGGTGATGCGCTAGAGAACAAAATGGTCGCACTAAGCAAGCACGCTGCAAGTTTCTTTTTCATAAAGCTCCTCCTTTTAACATGTTTCTTTTGATATATAACCTTTTAGTTCGCATGAACCTCCTTTCCGTCTTTCCTTGTTATTTACATCATAGCCACAAAAATTTAGCTTGTATTTATAAAAAACAAGTGTAAATATACAATTTTTTAGCATTTAAGTGTAAATTAGAAGTAAAACATAGTAGAACGATGCATAGTGAAAAGAGAGAATAAAATTTCTTTTTGAAGGCCATGCAATGGGTTTTTGTAAAGAATATTACATGCACATCGTCTACAGAATCATGGACTTAAATGAAGTACTATAATTGACAATTCATTCCTAGTCGAGTTCTTTGATCGGATCAATAAAGAAAGTTCATTTTTTGTTACATGTTTATCCAGAATATAAAAGAAACCCGCTCCGACTAAAACCGAAGCGGGTCTTTTGCCTTTATTCAATTGCGTTCCACCAGGGTCGTCTGAACCCACACCGTCCCTTGAATGCTTCCTCTCTTCTCAGGACGGTTATCCGTATGTTTGGTTTCTGTCTTTAGGCTTATCCTTTTACAAACACATCGGCTATGCGATAGGGCAGTAGATGCCCTTCTTCTCCCACAAATGTACAGCGTCTTTCGTACCTAGGATATTGCCTACGAAACTCTTTGCTGCTGGTTACTGGGTTCGATCGGATGTAGTCCGCCTTTCTGCCGTTCAGAACAGATTTGGTACTCAGCCGATTGTAACTGTGCAGTGTTTGACTGCATTCTGTCCCGGCAGTGTCGTGTAGACGCCCGTGCTCTGGCCCGGGGTGCCGGTTGCATAGACTCTGTAGTAGTAATCGTTTCCAACCCTCGCCACAAACTGCGTCTTGAGAACGCTGCCGTTGCCTACCGTAAAGCCCGGCGTCTGGTTGTTTCCATTTACCACCGTCATCTTGAAGCAGTATGCGCTGCCTCTCTTGAGCGTGAAGTTCACTGTCGTGTCACTCACCACATGCGCCTTCTGGGTCGAGACGTTCTGTGCCGCAGAAACGACGCCTGCCG
The DNA here is from genome assembly GCF_046693725.1 of Anaeromassilibacillus sp. SJQ-1. Classification (NCBI taxonomy): domain Bacteria; kingdom Bacillati; phylum Bacillota; class Clostridia; order Eubacteriales; family Acutalibacteraceae; genus Anaeromassilibacillus; species Anaeromassilibacillus sp. SJQ-1. The sequence continues at coordinate 6,195 of NZ_JBKEIV010000035.1, forward strand.
CTCCATAGGAGTTGGAGGCATTCACAGAACTGCTTCCCTTTCCTCCCTTGTTGTCCGGCTTCGGGTTGGGCTTCGGCGTCTCCGCCTTCTCCAAACTTGCTACAGCTGCTTCCAGGTTTACATATACCTTTGCGATTGTCTCCTTGTCTGCGGTTTCATCCCCGGCGACTGCCTTTGCTACCTGTAGCGCCGCCTCCAGGTTTGCCACACTGCGGTCCGTATAGCCGTTCAAGTCGATCGCTTCTGTCTCTTCGATGAGCTTCTGCAGCTCTTCTCTGCTCGGGGTCTTCCGCAGGGCTGCCATTGCTTCCGCAAGCTTCTGCGCCATTGCATCGACTTCTTCCTGTCCAGCTTCCGGATTTTCAAGCATCGCTTCCGCATCTTCCAGCACTTCATTAAAGGTCTGGAATGCTTCGTCCTGGATATAGCTGTCCATATCCAGGCTATTCGCTTCATCGACCACGGTTTGGAGTGCCGACAGGTCTGCACGGTATTCCAACTTTTCAATCGCCTTCTGCAAGTTCTCATATGCCTCGTCCACTTCCGCCTTCAGCGGGTGCTCCCCGGCATAGACATCCTTTGCCTCATTGAGTGCTTCCTCGAAGCCCTCCGTGCTGCTGGGCTTGAATGCATCCAGCTTCTCCGCCAACTGCTCTGCGATTTCGATCAGCGGCAGCAAAACTTCCTTGTCGCCTTCCTCGAATTCCAACAGGTGCATCGCTTCCAGCAGTTCGCTCCAGGCCTTGTTGACTTCCTCCTGGGTTGCGGCCGGATCGTCATAGGCATCCTGTGCGTTGGTCCGGGCATTCACAAAGAGTTCCCGTACTTCCGGCACCAGCCGGTCGATGTCCTCCTGTGTGACGTTGTTCGCCTCATCCAGGACAATCTTCAAGATGTCCTTATTCACCTTCGTAAAGGTAAAGCGCAGGCTTGCGCTCTCATTCGGCATCGTGTAGGTGTACGTAAAGCCATTTGCCTCAAATGGAATGTCTTGCCCGTTGAGCTGTGCACTGGCAAACGCGCCATCGGTCGGGGTGAAGGTAAAGGTCAACTCTTCGCCCGGCATCACCTTCGCGCCGTAGATTGCATCCGTGGAGATCACCACGTCCGCGTTTCCTTCCACTTCCACCGCTGCATTGCCGCTCCACTGTACGGTCAGCAACTGTGGCTCCTTCGGTTCACCCTTCTCTACATGTACAGTCATATCCTGGAGATCACACGAAATCTCTTCTCCGCTCCAGCATCCCATCGTCACATCTTGGATTGACAAGGTATAATCTCCCTCTGCCAAATCGCTGTCCGTCGTGAACTTCGCTGTGAACAGGCTGTCCAAATCGGGCGGCAATCCTTCGCCGGTCTCTCCCAAATACAAGAACTTTACCATATGTTCATCGTCCTTGATGTTGTATGCAAAGTATCCCGTTACGTTTTCATTTAACGTGACCCTCTCACAGTTCATCCCTTCCGGATAGATCAGGCTCATCTGGAACGACCCTATGGGCTCTTTCAGTTCTTCCAGTCCGCTTATGGTATTCTTCACCATAAAACTACTGTCTGTCTCCACCGTCTCCGGTCCATCCAGTCCCATCTGCACGGGCGCTTCCGCAATTGACATGGTGCTGATGTCTTCCAGAATCAGCTGGTCCATCGCAAGATTGTTGCGGCTGATGTTCATGTTCTGGTCGTAAATATTGCCATTATAATTGTAGGTAAAGGTAATGGTATGCTCTCCTTCTGTCAAGTGCATCCTCATGCGGGGTGAACGATAGAATACATTGTCAAATGTAATCGAGAACGACATGGTGCCATAATCCTCACCGTCCAACAGGACCGAACGGATTGCCGCATAGTTTCCGCTGGTGGTATCGCCACCATTGTTGTACAGGGCGCTCACCAGATAATCGCCTTCAACTGGGACATTGACCTTGAAGGTGATGTCCGTACCACCGTTGGGACGGTTATCCTGCACATAACCGGTCCCGGAATAGCCCTTGATGGAGTTTGCAAAGCAGTCGCTGTTGTAACTTGCATCCTCTGCCTCATACTTGAGGACCGTCCCCTCCGGATTCCAAACGATAGGTTCGGAAAGTTCGGACGCAATCCCGTCTTCGTCCACTGCCACCAGGGAATAGCTTCCATAGACATCCTGTGGAATGGTATAGCTATCCTGACCCGTTACATCAATATATTCCGTACCGGTCCAAAGCTTGTAGGTGTAGCGTGTATCCGGCGTCCAAGACAGCACGCCATCTTCGAGCTGCATTTCCGGCAGTTCTGGGCAGATGACCAAATTCTCTTGTTTGAGATTTACTTCATTGTATTCGCCGCTGTCCTCTACCACGATCTCAATGGTATAGTTGCCCGAAGCGTCCGCAGGGAATACATAGTCCGGACCCTTTTCCTCTCCGTTTACCTTCAGGGAAGCGACGGAATCACCCTGTCCGGAAACCTTGAGGGTCAAGGTCGCATCACGATACGTATAATTGCTCAATTCAAACGGTCCGACCATCCAATCCGGAACATACGGTGCAAAATGGATGCCGTCCAGATCATACGTCATACCAAATAATACTCGGTAGTAACCGGCCAACTGACCTGCTACCGACCACAGCTGGCGGTGCGCATCATTGCCCGCGCCCGTTTCGTAGTTAATAACCTCTTCGTTGGAAAGGTTTCTTGCCGCCCCGTACATGATGGATTTCATAATCTCGCCCGCAAGCTCATGATTCCCACCGACCATTGCCGCTTCCATCAGGGCCGCTTCCCAACCGGGCCACACGCCGCGATTGTGGTAAATCGCACTGAAGTTTTTGCCGGTCTTCTGTGGATAAACGGTATCCGCACCATATTTGACAAGCGGATAATTTTCCATCAGTTTTTCGGCCATTTCCGGGGTTGCAATGTCAAAATAGACCGCATACCCGGCTGCAATGACATCCGTCTTTTCTGCGAGGACATTGCCCATATATTCCGGATACTGCCAAGAGGAATAATATCCATGTTCCTCCATCCAGAAGGTATCGTTAATCGCCTGCTTGAGTGCTTCAAAATGCTTGGCCCATTTTTCTGTCTCGGCCGGGTCCTTTCCAAGGATTTCCGAGGCCTGCTCCATTACCTTAAACGCCACTGCATACTCAATATTGGTATTGCAGGACTTGGATTCCATGATGTCGGAGAAATAGCCCTCGTCCATCCAGTCGGGATACGTTTTAGAACGATGGTCAAGACCGGAAGTCTCCCCCTAAAGAGGCCAGTATTCGGGTCATAGTTTACATGGAAGTCCTTTTCCAATGTATATTCGGTCACATCATAGACTTTTTCCAGGAATTCCGTATCCCCTGTGGCAAGGTAGGTCTCCCACGCAGCCATAGCTAGGATAATACAATCCGTAGAAGCTGGATACGAACCACCGGTACCGGTATCCTCCACCCACTCCTGCGGGTCGCCTTGGATCTTCTGTAGCAGGCTGTTGCCGGACTGCTCCGGGAACGCCCACGCCAAAGAATACTGAACAGACATCGCCGTATCACGCGTCCAGACCTTGTTCCAGTTCGCGCCAGTATTGAATACTTCGACCTTTTCCCCTGTGTGGACGCTGGTTTCTGTAAAGATGTCCTCCAGGGACTCCTGCAACGCCATATTGTACAACGCCTCGGAGATCGGCATATTTTCTGCCGTAAACTGTGGCAGTCCGGAGATGTCCTCGGTCAGTTTCCAGGTATTATTTTCATAGGTGGAATGCAGTTCTTTCCCGCTGTCGGCGGTCATGGTATACGGACCATCGACAATCTTGTCGGGGTAAATATCGTAGTCAAAACGCGTGCTGTTCAGCGTGAAGTGTGCACTGTACCAGCTGTCCGGCGCTTCGTCCAGCTCCACCCGGTTTTGGGAGTCTTGATTTTCAAGCGCTAAAGAGAGCGTATCATCCAATAGACTGGTAACCTTGGTATATCCGCTCACATTGCGAAGAATCCACTTGCCGGAGTCGCCCTCTCCGCTTTCAGCCATACAGGCTGCAAAGCCGGAACCATCATTGACAATATAGTTGCCGGTCGCCCGGTTCTGGATGGTATAATAGCCATCCTCATCCGGAATAAAGTCCCAGCTATATGCATCGATATTGTCGCTGTCGATATTTCCAGCGTACTTGAGTACGCCACTTCCATCATCTGTCAGATACTGGTTTTTCCAACGGTTGACCATGGAGACACCTTCATAGGACGGTATTTCTACCGGAACAGAAATGGTGAAATAATTGATGTTCCAACCCTCGTGTGTCACGTTGAAGCGGATGGTTTGACGCCCTGCCTCCAACGGAACCATAACTTTTACGTCGGTATACGTCTGCCAGCCCCCTGTAAATGGAATGGTGGCCGACACGCCATCCGGCGCTGCGGTGGTCACGATGGACACGCCGTTCGGAGAACCCTGTACCCCTCCGTCGGTATTTTGACTTGCTACGCGCAGTGTAAACTGGTAGGTGCCTTTTTCCATGACGAGAATGTCGTCATAATAGAAGTAGTCACCCGCATCTGTGTTGCCGACATTCTGGCCGCCCTCGCCGCAACTTTCCACTTTGACGCCCGCCTTGTCGCCCATGGCTGGGTCGCCGCCTTGGCCGTCAAAGTCCTCTGCTTCGATCTTTGTCACGCCGTCCGGTGTGACGACTGCCTTTGCCTCGGCCTGAATATCAAAGTAATTGAAATTCCAACCCTCATGCGTCACATTAAATCGGATCGTCTGTAGGCCAGCTTCCAGAGGAACATCCAGATAAATATCGGTATAGGTCTGCCATGCGCCCGTAAACGGGATTGTGCCGACTACGCCCTCGGGCGCCGCCGTTGTCAGGATCGTCACTCCATCCGGAGAGCCCTCCACACCGCCGTCGGTATTGTTGCTTGCAACCCGAAGGCGGAACTGGTAGGTGCCTGCTTCCTTAACATAGATATTGTGGTAGAGCATGTAGTCGCCCGCGTCCGTACTGCCGACATTCTGGCCGCCTTCGCCGCAACTTTCGACCTTGACGCCCGCCTTGTCGCCCATGGCCGGGTCGCCGCCCTGCTCGTCGAAATCCTCCGCTTCAATGCGGGTGACTGTATCGCGGCTGACCACTGCCTTGGCCACGGTTTCAATGTCGATCAGCTCTACGGAGAGTGTCACCGCCTTAGCTGGCATCACGAAGCTGTAGGACTTGTCTGGAATAATTTTTCTGACATCCAACTCCATTCCATCTGCACTAACAGCCTTGACTTCTTTCACTGTCTTGCCCTCCGGAATATTGGAGACGGAAACGGTCACCGTTTCGCCCAACACGGCCTGCGCCGGCGCGGTCAAAGTAGCTTCCTGGCCGTCCGCCACCTGGATCGCATAGGTTTCGCTCGGCCGTTCGGCGTCCATCTTCCACAGCTCCACGTTGTCGATCTGCATGGAGGTGTTCCCAGGAGCCTTACAATAAAACGCGATATTAACTTGGCCGTCCGTTACTTCAACCTCCGTGGAGAATTTCTGATAAATGCTGTTGAATGGGATATTGACCAGCGTCTCCTGCTCGCCGTTATAGCCTGTCAACTCCATTCGGCTGATGTCAGCCGCTGCATTGGACATCTTGACCGTCGCATTCACACGGTAGACCCCATCCGGCAATCCTGTAACCGTCTGGCTGAGCCGGCCCTCATAGGCGCCCGAGTTGTAGAAATAGAACTTGTAGTTGCCGCCGAACGCGTCGTTGTTATCCACGCCATGGCCCGCCGTCCCGGAGATATTCTCCACCGTCCAGCTGTCCAGGCTTCCGTTTTCAAAGCCGCCGTTCGGGACAGGCATCTGAGTCATAACCATGGGCTCGCGGCTCACCGTCGCGCGGTCGAGATTGATGTTCGCCGTATCGCCTTCCTGCACAAGGACGGTAAGGGTATTTTCCCCTGCGTTGAGGTGAACGGTCACCGGAACCTCATCCCAGAGGGTGAAATCCTTCATACTTGCGAAAAACACCTGCTGCGCGTCCTCTTCGTTTCCGTTTGCATAGACGCTCATCGTCTGTGTCGCGCCAGAACCGTTGGCATACCGCAGGAATACCGTATAGTCGCCCTCCTCCGGTACTTTGATGTTGGAAAAGCGCACGCCGTCTCCTGCATCGTGCAGCCATGCCACATAACCAGAACCTGTGTAGCCGCCGAATACGGTTTCGCTCTGCGCGTTCCCCAGGATCTCCGCGTCTTCCGCTTCGAATTCATACGTGGGGATCGACGTGCCGTGCAGCGTTATGGCGGATGCCTTAGCTGTATCGGGCACCTTCACATAACAGATCTCGCTGGAAGCATCAGCATAATAGCCGGACTCCGCCGCCTGGAGCGCTTCCAGGGAGTCATAAGCGACAAGCGGCTGACCGTCCTGCTGGACGGAGACGTCTTCATACGCCGCCTTGTGGAACTGCATCAGGTAACTGCGCGGGGCAATATCTGTGTAGCTCCCGGTGCGTTCGCCGATTTGGAAGAAAATCGACGTGCCGTCTCCGTCCACCTTGACGTTGCAGGTATACGGAGTCGTCGTGTATACCCCATTCTTATAGGCGTCTGTTTCACCGTCATCCTCATAGAGGACAAAGTCAAAACTGCCGTCCTCCAACGTGGGGAACACGTCCAGCGTCAGGACGTCCACCGGCTTTTCGCCGACATATTCCATCTCCGGCTGCATCGGGATAATCGAGCCCGCCTTGACAAAGACCGGGAGCAGCGTAACCGGCGCAGAATAGCGCAACGTCCCCCACCGCCATAAACGGTCTTGCCATTGCTGTAATCGTACCAATCGCCTTCCGGCAGATAAACCTCTTTGATGGTGGAATCTTCCACCACCGGGGCCACCAGGAAACTGGGGCCATTCATAAACTGGGTATCTATGCTGTAAGTATTCGGGTCATCCTGGAATTCCATAGCCATAGGACGCACGAGCGGCACGCCCGTTCCGCCTTCTCCAAGGCCCTTTTCAATCCCGATTCCAATGATATTGTCCGCTGTAAGCGAATACATATAGGGGATTAAGCGGTAACGCAGGTTGATGTACTCGCGCGCTACATCCTCGCCGCCGTTCTCCCAGGGCTCTTTTGCGGGAAGCCCCACAGAATAATGGAAGCGGTGGATGGGGGTAAATGTGGCCAGCTGAATCCAGCGCTTGAACTGGTCGCTGGAAGGCGTGCCATTGAATCCGCCGATGTCGAAACCCCAATAATTGAAACCGGACAAGGACAAGCTGGTGCCCAGGCGGATCTGCTGGTACATATCCTCCCAACCGCAGCCGATGTCTCCGGTCCATGGAGAAACATAGCGGTGGCTCCCAGTGAAACCGGAGCGGGTTAACAGGAACGGGCGCTTCCCGTCTTCGGTCACCTTATTGTACATGGCTTCGTTGTGCTGGATGGCATAGACATTGTGAAGTTCCTCAATATCGCCCCACGCTTTGCCTTCCTCGTTCCAGCCCACCCAATCCGGGCGCATACGCGCCGGTTCATTCATGTCGAGCCAGAAACCTTCCACACCCTGCCCCAAGATCATGTTGTGCTGTTCGCCCCACCATTCCTGAGCTGCCGGGTTAAAGAAGTCCGTCAAGCCGGAGGAAGCGCCCCAAGGCCAAATGACATTCTTCTGGTCGCCTGTGCGGCTATGCATAAAGTAGCCATTTTCCACACCGTATGGGTAATCCTCCGGCTGGGCATCCGTAACGTTCGGGTCGTCTATCACACCCATACGTACATTGAGATCATGGAGTTTTCCAATCATCCCCTCGGGATCGGGGAAATTGGTGGTATTCCATTGCGTCGGGCTACACTTGTATTGATACCAATCAATATCCGCCATCATCATATCCAACGGGATTTCTTTATCGCGATAGGCCTGCGCCACGCGCTCGATGTCCGCCTGCGTATACCCGTAATGGCACTGGATGTTTCCATAACCCCATTCGGGCGCGAAGTATGATTTCCCGATGATGTCCGTGAAGGTCTTTGCAATCTGCTTCATGGACGGACCGTACATGAAATAGTACAACAGCTCCCCGCCGGGGGCCGGATTCAGCGCACCGAAGGAATAGGCGTCCGGGTCGGTCTTGCCGAAATCGAACACGGTGCGGCTCGTGTTGTCAAAATAAACCGAATAGCCCTTGGAGCTGATGAAGTGGGGATCGGACATATACCAACGGCCTTCCCCCGTCTCCTGGACATAGGAATCGCCCTCGTGGCCGGGGCCGTCATTGCTCCACATAATCAAACGCTGGCCGGTCTTTTCAAAGGCCTCGGTTTTTTCGCCCAATCCCCAGAACCGCTCGTCGGCCTGCTTTTTATTCTGTACCAAAATCTCTCCGTCCGTGCTCCAGCCCATGCTCTGTTCGCCGCCCTCGCAGAGCAGCTGGCCGTTCTTATCCCAATATGTGAGGCGGAACGGGCTCTTATCGATCTGCACGTCCACCGTGCCGGTGGAAACCATATAATGGTCGCCCCGGTCTTCCGCTGTTAGGGTTTCCGGAGCCACCGCCTCGTTCTGGACGGCAAAGGAATCATATTTGCGGTCAAAACGCTTGCTGGGTTCGCACCAAATCTTTAGCGCGCTGGGGGAAACGGACTTGATGCTGACCGCCGCGTTGTCGCATTCGAAGATCAGCTCGCTGTCGCTGGCGTTTTTCACCGAGACAACGTCGCCAATATACGTCCATTGGGCCTTTTTCAGCGTGATGTAGTCGACATTCATCCCACCGCTATCATCGCTGTTTTTGACCAAGTCAATGGTGTTTATTCCCTCCTTCAGCTCCACGGTGACCGTACGGTCTTCCCACTCTTCCCAACTGCCGAGGTCGCTAAAGCGAACCTTCTGTGCGTTGCCGTTGACGGAGCAGGTCAGTTTCTGCGCATAGGCATCGTTCTTTCCGTTCGCATACCGCACCACCATGGTGTAGGTGCCTGCCTGCGGGGTTTCCACATGGAAGCGGATACCCGCGCCGTTTTGTTCAAAACCAGCCGCAAAGCCCGTACCGGAATATCCTTGATGATCCGCCATCACCTTATTCCCATTGAGGGCTTCCGCCTCTTCCGCCTCGTACATATACGCTAGACTAATACAATCCAGCTTTACACCCGAACCCGTATCCCCGCTGTCGAGCGAAAAAGCAATGGTATTCTCACCTGCCTGTAGCGGCACATTTTCTGTCTGCGCCCCCCAGGTGTCCCAATTGATCATCTTTGACAACGTAGTTGTTCGAACCTTTTCACCGTTCACATACAGGCTTATAGTCTTATTTTCTCCAGAGCCATTGGAATAGCGCAGACGAACCGCGTAGTCTCCTGCATCTGGAACATCCACGGTAAACGTCACTTTGGAGCCAGTCCCCAAGCCATCGACAAAGCCGTCTCCTGAGAAGTCGTCCAGATTTTTGGCCGTAACCGCGTTGATAAGGGAGGCCTCTTCCGCCTCGTAAACCTCTTGGTCAATCGGCGCTGCCTGGACGGTTTTGGAGGTTCCCGCTTCTGTTGCCAGCGCCTGCGCGTTTCCCGTCAACAAGTACGACGGTGAAAAGAGCATGGACGCCGCCAGTAATATGGACAACCATTTCTTCTTCATTGCTTTCACTTTTGATCCTCCTTATCTCCGAATCCACACTGCTTACAGCCCCCTTTAGGGCTTCCTTTTCTGCATGGGTATCCCTCTTTTCTGTCAATTCATTTTGCAATGAATTTATTCTTCAAATTAATAGCTCTACAACAATAGAACCAAAAATACTTCTTTATGTCAATAGAAAATATTGCGTTTCTCTTGCATTTTTTGCCTCTGTAAGAATATTTTTTGTATTTCAATTTTTTATATCAAAAAATATGTCTCTATGCCTAACAATCTATTTGAATTCGATTTCTTTTTTGAACAAACTAGCAATTCTCCTTCTTTTTCATTCCAGCCTCGGAGCTGAAACCTGACTCCCCATATTTTCATTCTTTGGCTGGGCCGTGAACCCTGGCTCCTATTTCCAGCAGTTAAAAGAACTGGTTGAATTTATATTCTTGATAAGGGGAAACAAAGCCATTTGAAAAGGTAACAGATTTTTGCGATTCCCCTGCTTTTTGTCATCTTTTCTGCACAGGGCTTCAGCCTCAGCAAACAGCAACGGCAGGGGTGAATTCGCCCCTGCCGTTGCTGTGAAATATTTTATTAAGAAGGAATGTATGAATTCGAATAATCCGCCCTTCCCAATAAGGGAAAGCTTTCGTCCGGCTCCGGGAGGTAAAACACGGAGCCGGCTTCAGCTATTTGGGAAGGAATATGAAGAAAAGAACTTATAAGCTATTTATTTGCTCGCCGTCTTATGTATCATTCATGAACATATTTCTATCGGCGACTTATGAGCCTTTCGAATCAATTTATTTATCCGATTAACTTCGTTAAATATTAAAACAAATCTGTTGAATTTTGTCAATATCTTTATCGAAAATGATATAATAATCCAAATTTTTTCCGCTATTATGCAAATATTTTTCTTATATTATTGTATTTAGCTAGAAAAATCTATACTTTTTATACAATTCCCCTGGAAAATCAAAGCGGTTGTTCCCTTTTTACTTAGGAATCCATCGAAAAAGAGAGGCCCTCCTTTTGGGGAACGCTAATAAGGAAGTAGTAGAGATACCCCCAACTTAATAGCCGACAAACAGGGTTGCTAATGCTTTAGAAAAAGCCGGTACTGAATCAGATAAGACTGGGTCAGTACCGGCTTTTTTATGTTAGCAATTGTCGATAAATCATTATCGTGGTATAATTTTGTTAAATTATAGATGGGATGTTTTTGGGGAATATTTGAAATAGGAGGCAGATGAAAATGGCCTTTGATGCTCAACAGAAAAAAGTTAATGATGTTCTTTCTGGAGATGTCAAGTATGTAATTCCAAGGTATCAGCGAAAATATGTATGGCAAGAGAAGCAGTGGCGGGAACTCTTTGATGATATAAAATATTGTCTTGATGTTTCCAATGAGTACAAAGAAAAAGGTCAAGAAATTGAATGGACTCATTTTTTGGGAAGTTTTGTTTTTGAGCGTAGTGGGAAAGATCTAATCGTGATTGACGGCCAACAGCGTTTAACAACCATTACCCTTATGTTATGTGCTATATGTACACTTTTCAATGAAATAGGAGAAGAAGCTCGTTTTCGCGGTGTAACAAAGTATATTATTGGCACAGATGATATGGGAGCAGATTATGTACGAGTTGATAATCAAGACCTGAATAATTTCCAATTTATTGTTGCGGAATCAACAGAATATAACAGCTTACAATCTAAATCCAATTTGTTTTCCGGAGCATATTTGGAAAATTCACCACAAGACAATGTTAATGTAAAGCAATGCTTTTTCTTTTTCTATAATCAGTTTCAAGAGTTGATTCATAACAGTAAAGATGCTGCTGCTGAACTTGGAAACATTAAAGATAAAATTATGGGATTAGATGTAATAGACATCCGTGCTTCAAATCAGCAAGAAAGTTACAATATTTTCGAAATTCTAAATGCGCGTGGCGTTGATTTGAAGCAGCATGAGCTGATAAAAAATTACATTTTTAAGTATATTCATCCTCGCGCCAATATTGATACAGCCAAAATGAAATGGGATTCTACGGAGGCTAAACTGTATATAAATAGGCGATCAACATTAGATAGCTTTTTCACACATTATGTCTCACACCGATTTGAAAAGCCTAACAAGGATAATACAGAATTCCGAATTGTGAAGCAGTTCTGCGATCGCCAACATATGGGGGATTTTTTGGATGACCTGTATGAAAAGGCCTCCTTTTATCGGATGTTTTATTTTCCAGACGAATGCGACAATCCAATTATTAAAGAATCATTGCAATTCTTTTTGAGTAATAATCATCGACAATTCCGCCCATTATTCCTTTCGGTAATTTCCGCATACAAACGTCATAAAATCACAGAAAGCGAAGCGGAAAAGTTTTTTGTTTTTATCCGAAATTTCTATCTTGGATACGGTGTTGTGTGTAATGGTAAATCAAATACCATAGAAGATATGGTATACCAATATGCTCGTAAAATTGAAAATGAGGATGCTACCACTGCTTTAAACGAATTAAAATTAAAACTATACCAATATTACCCAGATTACAATACATTTGAAGCAAATTTTATACTTTTGGGATGGTCACACCGGGTAAAAAGTTATAAGACTCCAAGTCGGAAAAAAGAGGTTCAATACATCCTTTCTGGAATTGAAGAATACTATTTATCCTCCAATCAGGAACTAACTGTCCACAAATTCTCTATCGAACACATAGCCAATGATGACGGAACAGATACTCATTGTCTGATTGGAAATTTGCTTATGCTTGCAGAACCAATAAATGGCGGTGCTGCTGATAAAACTTATACCGAAAAGATTCCTTATTATAAGAGATCAAATTTTGTTTCAACAAAAAAATTTGTAGAACGTTACGGAGAATTAGCAGATTGGCCTGAGAGTAATATAACCAATCGCGGAAAACATATGGCAAAACTTGCATATGATACAATTTGGAAATTTTAATTTCTACGCATTTTAAGTTGTAACTATAAGGGATTGAATGTCAGGCTATTCCTGGTTGCCCATTCATACTGTAAAAGCCTTATGCTATCGGTACTTTTCCCCCTCTAAATGCGTAGACATAAACACCATAATAGCAGCGGGCGCAAGCGGATTTCTGCTTGCGCCCGCTTGGTTACCACGCAGCAAAGACGGAGGAAGCCGTCAAGGGCGCGAAGCGTTCATCTTGACCCTTGACGGCTTCCTCCGTCTTTGCTATTTCTTGACTACGATGGCTTCCACCAATTTTGCCTGTAAGCGATGCTTCATGTACTCATCAATGTCGATGTGCGGCAAACCATCTTTGTCACAGAGCGTTCGCGTACAAATCTTGTTGATGTAGCGGTCGTAGTACCGCAAGACGCGCTCCAATGCTAACGGATCACCGGCGCGGGCCGCTTCAATCACGTCCATTGTCAAAAGCACTCTGCCGTTAAAAGTTGGTTGCTTCATGTTAGTGCCTCACTCCTTTGGATTGTAAATCTTTTCGCAGTTCATTCAGTGTCTTTGTCCTGTGCCGCTGGACGGCGCTGCGGGACATTCCTGCAATACCACCAATCTCACCATCTGTCAGTTCCAACACACAATACAGAATCAAAATGCTTTGCTCCCGTTCCGGCAGGCTTGCAAAGGCATCGGCCACCAGCTCGTCCCGGATATACAGGTCGCAGCCAAAAACCGTGAACACAACACTGTCGCTTGGGTATTCGTCCACTGTGCAGAGCTTGTCCATTTCTTGCTGCGATAAGGCACTGAACTCCGTTTCACGGTTCCGCTGGCGGCACAAATCTCGCAGATAGGTTTTGGCCTCGTTGCGGAGAACGGTTTTGCAAAAAGCGTCAAACCGGCAGCGTTCTCCATAACTATCAGAGATATACTTCATCTTCTCACCCCCGATCCGCGGGAGAATGAGAAGTCAGAGTTGTTGCCACCACCCCTTGTGTCTATGTTGATACGGCAGTTTCGGCCCGCACCGAAAGACCGCCATAACAGATCAGCAAAAGTAAATGTAATATGCCGACAACTTACACCGTATAGTACATCTTTTTGTCCAAACCTCTCCAGTGCTGAAGATAAGCTTTTTTTGATAAGCTATATAGTCGATAAACAGACTGTATCAGCATGGTGGTCTCCTCCGTGGACTGCCGATCCTGCATAGAGTAAGCAAAGCAAAAACGGCGGTCTTGATTTCTCAAAACCGCCGCTAGGATGTGAAATAGAGCGCACAAAAACAACCTGCCCGGCAACGGTTTTTTCTTTCCCCGTCGGGCGGGATAATTGGATCATGTGTTAAGGAATAGAAAAAGCCGATAACTACAAGAAGAAATACTCTTGCAAGTTATCGGCTCTGCGTCTTAGCGTCTGGCTCTTGGATGATGGATAGATTCAGTTGTCTTACTGCAATTAAGGTTTCATGTTTGCATTTCGGGCAATATAGCGGAAAGTTTTCCAGAACTGTATCATCGCGGATTTTCAATCGCGTTTTGCTGCCGCAAAAAGGGCATAAAATCCATTCTATCTTCATGTTATCTTCCTCTGTGCTTGGCTTTCTTCTTTCCCTGCCGGATGGCAAACTGGCGGTCTTTCTCCGCCTCTTTCTGCTCACGGCTCTTGGTTTTCCGTTCCAGCTTACATTGCTCATGCTGGAGTTTCAACGCCTGCTGCGCCTTTGTTCCAATGCCTTTATCCTGCAGTTGGCTTTGAATTTCACGCTGCATACGTTTGGGATTGATTTTTCGCTCTATGGCTATCTCGGCCTGGATTGGAGGACTGAATTTCAGCTTATGCCAATTCTTCAGCAGAAACTCATAGACCTCGTAATCTTTGGGCTCTGAGCCAAAAGTGATTTTGCATACCTCGTACTTACCGTTATCTGTTCTTTCGTATAGACCGATCCAAAACGGAGCTTCAAACAGGATGGTCAAACTGCTTTGGGGGCCTGTACTCATTCTTCTAAGAACTGTCCTTCAAAGTGATCCAGCCATTCCAGAAGGGCGCGATAGAGAAGCTGCTGCTGCTCAAAAATCGTTCTCCCAACCAAAGGAATGTCTGCAAATTCCCGCGCATAGCCCTCGTTCGATTCAGCCGAGGACTGTATGCTCCGGCGCAAAGCCGAAACCAGCTCCAACGCTTCGGCTTTGTCCATCTTATTCAAATTGGTAATGACCACATTGAAATCGAACAACAGGGGCACCGGGCCAGCGGCGCAAGAGGCCATCAGCTCCTTGAAATACGCTCTGCCCTGATCGGTAATAGAATAAATGGCCTTATCCGCAAACTTATCACCCTTGACAATATCGCTTTGGAGATAACCCTTCTCGCTCAACTGGAGTACTTTTCGATAAATAGAGGGGACGCTTATTTTCGTCCAGCGGGAAAAATGGTGATATTCCACATCTTTTTGAATGTCATAGGCGCTTTGCGGTTTTTCCAATACAATACCAAGTATGACTAAATCTATTGACGACATAACGCCACCTCCAACTTTTACTATTAACAATAGTACTATTGACAATAGTAAAAGTCAAGGGGCGTAACTTACATTTCCGAATTGGACATAATCTGTTTTTCAGCCCTGGATAATTCCCGATGAAGGTGCAACGCCATAACCACAGTGATTACTACGGAAATTACATCTACAATGGGTTGGGCATATAGGATTCCGTTCATTCCCCATACCATAGGCAGCAGCAAAATGACAGGAATAAAGCAGATGCCTTGTCTGCATGCGCCCAAAAAGAAACCTGCCGCCCCCTTGCCCAGAGCAAGAAACAGAGAGGAGTATACCGTGTAGAAACCGAAAAGAATGAATGTAAGGCCGTTCGCAAATAGAGATTTTTGACCGGCTAAAATCATTTGAGTATCTCCCTCGGTAAATTGAGAGATAATCTGCGTGGAGAAAACGGCCATGACTAAGCCCACGACTAAGCAGAAACTTGTAGACCAAATGATTGAGGTTTTGATTGCTTCGCGCAGGCGATCAAACTTCTTTGCCCCATAGCTGAATCCGGCAATAGGCTGAAACCCTTTCAAAAATCCAAAGACAACAAGCGTTCCCATGGAGGTAATTCGCGTGACTGCCCCCATGCCTGCAATGACCGAATCGCCATAATCACCAGATGCACGGTTAATTAGCGCAATCGAAAGACTTGTCAGCAGTTGGAACACTAAAGTTGGAATTCCAATTTTCAAAATTTCCGCCATCATTTGTCCCGTAGGAGAAAACACTTTTACACTGAAGGAAAATGCGCTTTTTTTGCGAAGAACATAGGTTAGATAAACAAGTGTGGATACCATTTGCGAAATTGCTGTGGCAATTGCTGCACCCGCTACCCCCATGTTCAGAGCGTAAATGAAAAGAGGGTCCAATCCTATGTTCAATACGGCTCCCAGCAGCAAGGCGCACATGGTCGTCTTTGCGGCACCCTCGCTGCTTACAATGTTGTTCATTGTTACATTAAACACGTTGAAAATACAGGACAGCACATAAATTCTTGCGTATGTCAGGGCATACGGCATAATCGTTTCTGTTGCGCCCAACATCGCCAAAATTGGTTTGAGGAAAATCGTAGAAAACAGAATGATAATGGCGCCAATCAGAATACTGCTGTATAGTGCGGTGCTTGCCACCCTATTGGCGGTATCTTTATCTCCGCGCCCCAGTAGTCTTGACAGATAGGATGCAGCTCCGTTACCGAACATAAGGCCCAAACCAACCACGACTTGTCCCAAGGGGAACACGACGGAAATAGCACCCATTTGACTTTCGCCCAGACCGCCTACAAAATAGGCATCTACCAGATTATAGAGTGCATTGATCAACATCCCAATCATAATCGGTATGCCGAGGGCCATCAGAGCTTTGGGGATGGGCGCACTGCCCAAAAGCTCAAGTTTGTTGTTGCGTTCACTCATTGTTGATACTTCCTCCCAAAAGAATAAATTACAGTAGTATAAATTATAGCATACTGTAACGACCATACTACTATAAATTATAGTAGTTGTCAAGGGAGTATCACCCACTCTTGACAAAGACTATAAAATCCAATACTATAATTTATAGTGCTGCCATTCAAAATACGCACTGGAGTGGAAGGGAGTGATCCACATGGCTACCATTGATTTGATTGTTCTTGGAATGTTAAAAAAAGAGCCGATGAGTGCCTATGATATACAGAAGTTGGTGGAATACAGGAACATCTCTAAATGGGTAAAAATCAGTACCCCATCTATCTATAAAAAGACAATTCAGTTAGAGGAAAAAGGGCTAATCCGGGGCGAAGTCGTCAAAGAAGGCAAGATGCCGGAAAAGGCAGTTTACTCTCTGACCGAGGCTGGAGAATCCGAATTTGAACGGCTCATGTTTGAAATCTCTTCAAAGCCAATTAACATTTTCTTGGACTTCAACGCTGTAATTGTAAATCTGGATTCTTTACCGTATGAAAAGCAACGTGCATGCGTTACAGAGATTCAGGAAAACATTAATACTTTGAAAGCCTACCTGGAAGAAAATATAAAAGAAAAGGAATACGAACCTAGTATTCCGGCAACGGGTATGGCCGTATTGCGTCAGCAGTATGTATTGGCAGAAGTAATCCAGACATGGATCAATTCTTTGAATCTTGTTTAATCAAATCAAAATAACTAAAACAGCCAGTAACCTGCGGAGCAATCTAGCAGGCTACTGGCTGCTTTGATTTGAAAATGCTTTTTTTCACCTCTTTAGCGGGCAAATTCCGTCCTTTCTAGCGTAATATTGGCAAAGCAAAAAACAAGGGTTTGGGAAGCTCCCAACAAGCAAAAATCTCCGCTCCGGCAGCGGGCCGGAAACGGAGATTTTGCGGAAGTGTGGCCACACTTCCTATGCTTGCTCTGTTGTGGCTTCCCCGGAAAGGACGGGAACGGAATGGAAAGGAAACGAAGCACCAAAGAGAGCGATTATCTCCCAAAACGGGGAAATCCGCTGCAAGAAACCGTCTGTTATAAGCTAGGCGGGACGGTCTATGAAGTACATACTTCCTGCGGTGGGACGGAGCCACTCTATGACAAAATGGTGCGGCTCATTCGCTTGGAAGCCATTGCCACATCTGCTGACAAAGAAGATAAACCGCAGTATAATAAGGACAGCAACCTGTTTGTCGGGCGTTCATTACAGGAGGAATGAACCATGACAGCAAACACCAACTATCCCGACAACATTACCGCTTTATACGCCCGCCTGTCCCAAGAGGACGCGCTGGACGGCGAGAGCAACAGTATTGCCAATCAAAAGAAAATCCTTTTGAAGTACGCAACCGACAATGGTTTCCCTAATCCAACTTTCTTCATTGACGATGGTGTGTCCGGGATAACATTTGACCGTCCGGGCTGGAATGAGATGATCCGGCTGGCCGAAGCAGGAAAGGTTAGAACCGTCATTGTCAAGGATATGTCCCGCATGGGCCGGGACTATCTGAAAGTTGGTTACTATACTGAGAGCTTTTTTGCTGAGCGTGACATTCGGTATATCGCCATCAATGACGGCGTGGACAGCGACAAGGGGGACAATGATTTTACCCCGTTCCGTAACCTATTCAACGACTTCTACGCCCGCGATACCAGCAAGAAAATCCGGGCCGTCATGCGGGCCAAAGGAAACGCCGGAGAACACCTCTGCACCAATCCGCCCTATGGGTACATGAAAGACCCAGCAGACAAAAAGAAGTGGATCGTGGACGAGGAAGCCGCCGAGATTGTCAAACGGATTTTTGACCTGTGCATTGCGGGGAAAGGCCCTATGCAGATCGCCAAACTGCTGACCGCCGAATGTGTCCTGACCGTCAAGGCTCACTACGCTCAACGGGACGGGAAGCCGCTGCCAGAGAAGCCCCACAAGTGGAGCCCGAAGTCTGTCGCGGGGATATTGGAGCGGCCAGAGTATACCGGCTGCACAGTGAACTTCAAGACCTATTCCAAGTCCCACAAGCTGAAAAAGCGGCTGCACAATGCCCCGGAGGATCAGCGGATTTTCCCCAATACTCAGCCTGCCATTATCGACGAACAAGTCTTTGCACGGGTACAGGAGTTGCGGGAGAACAAGCGCCGCCCGGCCAAGCAAGCCGAACGGCAAGGGTTGTTTTCCGGTCTGCTGTACTGCGCTGATTGTGGAAGCAAACTGCATTTCGCCACAGGCAAAAACATGACGCCGCAGCAAGACTGCTATCGGTGTTCCCGGTATAAGAGCAATACAGGCGACTGTACCATGCACTTCATCCGGGAAGAAACGCTGAAACTGTTTGTTTTGCAGCGGATTTTCGATGTGACGGCATTGTTCTTTGACGATGCCATGGCATTTGAAGAAGCCGCGAGAAAGCAGCGTTTTCAAGAAGCGGAAAAAGAGGCCAAGAAACGCAAGCGTGAAATCGCCCAAGCGGAAAAGCGCATTGGCGAACTTGACCGGATTTTCAAGCGTATCTATGAGGACGACATCAGCGGGACGATCAGCCATGAACGTTTTTTGAAACTCTCCACTGACTATGAAGCAGAACAAAAAGAACTGACGGAGCAGGTCAAGGTATGGCGGGAAGCGGTAGAAACCTTTGAACAGGATCAAGCCGATTTCGCCAGCTTTGCAGCCATTGTGCGAAAATATGTGGGTATTCGTGAACTGACCCCCACTATCGTCAATGAGTTTGTGAAGAAGATCATTGTCCATGCGCCGGATAAGTCCAGCGGCCACCGCAGGCAGAAAATTGAATTGATCTGGAACTTTATTGGAGAAGTCACCCTGCCGGGCGATGATCAGACCGTGGAACGGCAAAGAAAAGGCAGGACGGCATGACCTTTCAGCCATACCGCCCTGCGACAATTAAATTACTTCCTTATGGGTGAGCGCCTTTTTGGGAGGGCCTCTCTACTCTCAGTCCACACCGATACAAGTAAAAATCGCATTTACTTGACCAGATATTTCTCTGCAATGGCTCGTACCTGCGCGGCATGTTCCTTCTTCCATTCCTCGTAGGTTCCTCCTGTTGCAGCCACTGTCTTCCCCAGTTCAACCAGAAAAGCTGGAATATTTTCCTGAAGAATCATACCGACTTGCTCGCCAAACTGTTCTACTCCCTGGGTATCACAGCCATTCAGATGCAATGTAAAGGCGGGCGTTGCCACTTTATTGACCATTTTCACGCCACCATGGAAACCGATCTCGCCGATCTGATGGGTCCCACACGAGGAAGGACATCCAGAAATATGCACCTGGGGGAGAGCTCCATCGGGAATTCCGGCTGAACGGGTCTCCCGTACAATTGCCGCCAAAAGTTCCTGTGAGTCCCGCAAGCCAACCTGGCAAATGGACGCCCCTATGCAGGCTACCGACGTCTCCACTAGACTTTGTGCGCCGTCCTCTGTAGCGGCGAGAACCCTTTTTGCCTCTTCCCCTGTCAAATGAATGATATACAGGGTCTCATCCGGCGCGATACGAAGCTCTACATCTTCCATATCTCGAATCACATCGTACAGCTCGCCCAGTTTGGACGGGGCCGGACATCCGCCGAGCGGATGGTACTGCACGGCATACAGGCCGTCCTGCTTTTGCGGGATCACCCGTTTTCCTTCCGCTGTCGAACCATCGCCCTTCTTTGCGATGGAAGTGGGGGTGATGTTGATATCCAAGTCGTTGTGGCGTTCAAAGACCGCCTTTAACTTTTCCTGGTACGCTTTGACGTACCCTTCTTCCCCCAAGGTCTCCTGCATATAACGCGTTCTGGCCTTGTTGCGTTTTTCATAGTTGCCATAGGCGATAAAGGTATCACGCATCGCACAGATATAGTACAGAATCTTGGATGGGGAAACGCCCTGTGCAACCTGCAAGCCCATACGGGGGTTATTTCCCAGCCCGCCTGCACTATACACATCAAAGGTTCCGTCCGGGCGCGCTACGAATCCCAGGTCGCGGAAGGTCGCATGGGTCTGATTTGCCGGGCTATTGGAAAAACCGACCTTCAGTTTCCTTGGCATCTTTTCCGCTTTAATAAAGGTTAGCAAATATTCGCCCGCCGCTTCCGCATAGGGCAGTACGTCAAAGTACTCCCCCTGCTCAACGCCGGAAAGCGGGGAAACCATCACATTTCTCGGGAAATCGCCGCCACCGCCGCGTGTCACAATTCCGTGATCGAGCGCGGACTCCACAATATCATAAATTGCCTCTGGATGCAGATTATGAAGCTGCACCGTCTGACAGGTAGTCAAGTGTACCCGGTCGATGTGGTGCTTTGCAATCGAATCCGCAATAAACTTCAGTTTGTCTTTTGTCAGCCGTCCGCCTGCCAAACGCAGCCGGAGCATGCTGGCCTTTCCACCCCTTTGGGCATAACTTCCATAACCGCCGGAAAAGCCCTTATAGGCTGCTTTGTCCAGCTCTCCCTCATAAAATTGGTCCGTCTTTTCGCGAAACTCCGCCAGATCTTCTTTCCATACCTCTGGTGCAATACGTTTCATTTCTTCATCGTCCTTTTCTCAGTATTTCCTTACTCTTATCATACCCATTTTTTAGTAAAAGTCCATCCCCTTTTTGATTTTGAGCCGTTGAACCGGGCCGCAACGCTCAATCATCCAATAAAATCCCCCGAACCTCCACGGATTCTTCAAGCTCTCTTCAAAAAAACCCGTTACGATTTAGATGGAACTTCCACCCAATCCAACGATTAAAAGCCACCAGCACCTTAAACCCTCCCTGCCAAAGGAATCGAACGGAAAGGATGATGACATTCATGAAAACCCGGCAAACAGCCCTTTTTTTGGCCCTCTTATTGGTCATTCCAGCCTTCGGAAGGCCCGCCTTAGCCGCCGCCAGTTCCCTTACCGCGGCCAAGCCTTCTGCGATCGTTGAAACGGATCTGGATACATATGAAAATAACGAAGTTCTGGCGTTCTATCAGGATGGCAGTTACCAGGTCCATTCCTTCCAAACCAAGGAAGCTCTGGCCAAGGGACTAGAGCAGCTTTCTCAAGATCAACAGGTTCTTCTGGTACAGCCGAATTATACCTATAGCGAACAGGAGGTCTCTGTCAACGACGCATTGCTCGGAAAACAATGGGCGCTGTCCAACGATGGAACCTTTCAAGCGCCGGACCAAAAAAGCCGCTTCCCGGTACTTGATGGGATTCTGACACAGCATTTTGGCTGGTGGGATTCCTCTGGAAACGCTTCTACATTGCAACTCCGGTCTACCAACAACCCCTCTACCGCTGTAGCAGGTATCGATGTCAACGTTGAGGAAGCATGGAGGCGCTACAACGGGGGCAAACGTTCTGTCATTGTCGCCATGCTCGACACCGGCATCGACTATACTCATGAGGATCTGGCCGGCGCAATCTGGGTCAATGAGGACGAAATCCCTGGGAATGGGATAGACGACGACGGCAACGGTTACATCGACGACGTACACGGCTGGAACTTCTACGATCATACCAACCAAGTTTACACAGGGGATGAGGATAGCCACGGCACCCACGGTGCAGGAACCATCGCCGCCTCATCGAACAATCAGATCGGAATTTCCGGCATTGTCCCTGGGGAACGTGTGAAAATCATGCCGGTCAAAGCACTCGGCGGTTCGGATGGGAGCGGTACGACCGCTTCCCTGATTCAGGCCATCCATTATGCAGAGGCCAATGGCGCCTCCATCTGTAACCTGAGCCTTTCCTCTTCCAAAAATGACCGCGCCCTTTACCAAGCGATCGCCCAATCCAACATGCTGTTTATCGTAGCGGCAGGCAATGACTCGGCGAATATAGATTTATCCCCCACCTATCCCGCCTCGTACAATCTGGACAACATCCTTTCGGTAGCCAATCTTTGTTACGACGGTGTTCTACACCACACATCCAACTACGGCGCATCTTCTGTTGACTTGGCGGCTCCGGGTACGCACATCCTCAGCACTACACCTGGCAACCGCTATAGCTACATGACTGGCACCTCTATGGCGGCGCCGATGGTGACCGCGGCAGCAGCTATGATCTATACCCAGTTTGATGGGATTACCCTCGCAGACGTCAAAGAAATTCTACTCGCCTCTGTCAAACCCTTGGCCAGTTTGACAGGGTTGGTTTCCACAGGCGGTATGTTGGACATTGGCGCTGCCTTGGCCTATGATACGTCCAAGCTTTCCGGCGACAATTGGACCCATCCGACGGAAGTCCCCTCCACCCCTACTATCGAAGCACAACGGCAGGTGCAAGACGGCAACCTCTATCTATTTTTGCAGGATACAGGCAACGATAAGGCTCTTGTCCGTGCTGCCAATACATCCGGAGAATACACCGCTAGCGCGTTTACGAAAGGTACAATTGGGAGCGGATTTTCCTTCCATGCGCAAAGAAACGCTCAATTTTTCAATCGTAAGTCTGTAGGCTATCCCTTTTATGCCCGCGATCACGCAGGGAACAAGGTGACGAAAATGATTCCCAAATAACGCCCCCACAAGGATGGTGACATTAACAGGAGGGATAAAGGTTGACAAAGCAAGAGCATTGCAAGCCACCCCCTACACATGGAGAGTGTGGGTAATGCGTAAACCTCGTAAGTACATACCGGCACGACTTTCCTTTCCGTCCACACTCTCCGCATGAAGGATGATCCCACAATCCAGTTTTGACCTTTTGGGGTGCAAAATTTCAATTTATACTGTCCGCATAGAGGGTGGCATTTTGTATATTTGTCATCGTCACTGGCAACCTATTTCAATCCACACCCTCCATGCGGAGGGTGGCGCAGCACTAGCGGAAGAAACGAAGGACGAAAGACAATTTCAATCCATGCTCTCTGCTTAAAGGGGGACGCTCGGCGGACATCATGCGGCCGTGTCCTTTAACGATATTTCAATCTACTCCCTCCTCATGGAGGTTACGCATTTCTATGTTGTGCTTTAAGGTCCCATTCAGGTTTTAACCCATGCCCCCTGCATGAAGGGGGACGCCCGACGGATATCATGCGGCCGTGTCCTTTAACGATATTTCAATCTACTCCCTTCTCATGGAGGGTGACGCCTTTCCATGTTGTGCTTTAAGGTCCCATTCAGGTTTCAATCCATGCCCTCTGCATGAAGGGGGACGTTTGGCGGACATCATGCGGCCGTGTCCTTTAATGATATTGCAATCTACCCCCTCCGCATGGAGGGTGACGCATTTCTATGTTGTGCTTTAAGGTCCCATTCAGGTTTTAACCCATGCCCTCTGCATGAAGGGGGGGCGCTCGGTGGACATCATGCGGCCGTGTCCTTTAACGATATTTCAATCTACTCCCTCCTCATGGAGGTTACGCATTTCTATGTTGTGCTTTAAGGTCCCATTCAGGTTTCAACCCATGCCCTCTGCATGAAGGGGGTCGCTCGGCGGACATCATGCGGCCGTGTCCTTTAATGATATTGCAATCTACCCCCTCCGCATGGAGGATGACGCATTTCTATGTTGTGCTTTAAGGTCCCATTCAGGTTTCAACCCATGCCCTCTGCATGAAGGGGGATGCTCGGCGGACATCATGCGGCCGTGTCCTTTAACGATATTTCAATCTACTCCCTCCGCATGGAGGGTGACGCATTTCCATGTTGTGCCTTAAGGTCCCATTCAGGTTTCAATCCATGCTCTCTGCA
The DNA here is from genome assembly GCF_046693725.1 of Anaeromassilibacillus sp. SJQ-1. Lineage (NCBI taxonomy): Bacteria > Bacillati > Bacillota > Clostridia > Eubacteriales > Acutalibacteraceae > Anaeromassilibacillus > Anaeromassilibacillus sp. SJQ-1. The sequence continues at coordinate 30,428 of NZ_JBKEIV010000035.1, forward strand.
TGAAGGGGGACGTTTGGCGGACATCATGCGGCCGTGTCCTTTAATGATATTGCAATCTACCCCCTCCGCATGGAGGGTGACGCATTTCCATGTTGTGCCTTAAGGTTCCATTCAGGTTTTAACCCATGCCCCCTGCATGAAGGGGGACGCTCGACGGACATCATGCGGCCGTGTCCTTTAACGATATTTCAATCTACTCCCTCCTCATGGAGGGTGACGCCTTTCCATGTTGTGCTTTAAGGTCCCATTCAGGTTTCAACCCATGCCCTCTGCATAGAGGGTGACAGAGGGTAGGCCGTCCATCTCAATGGCCGCTTTGCATTCCAATTTACTACCTCCATACGGAGCGATGGGGACAAAGGGTCGGTACAATGCCCGACATGTACATTTTAATCCACGCTCTCTGCATGGAGGGCGGCCTCCAAGTTGTGTTCTTCCCCTTTCTGGTAGCCACGGTCCCATCCCCTCTATGAAACAAGCTTTACCCGACAAAGCGCTCTTCAGGAAGCCGGCTTCTCCTTTACCACAACTCAAAAATTTTGGAAATAGAATCAGATCTGTAGCCCCCCTACGGGATGGTAAGGGATGCTATTTTCAATCGTTACAACCTCTGTCCTGTTTCTTGGGAGACGGCGGTTTTGCATCCTGCTTGAGAAGATCCCGCTTCCCTCCTCTTCGCCAGAACTTTTTTCAATCCTGCGCTTCCAATCCGGCAGAAAATTCCTAAGATTATCCGTTACCCGGAAGATTCCTCCGGTATCCAGTGGAAATGTAGAAGCTTGTTTTATACTATTCCTGTAGCTACACGCTGGGGGTGATACTGTGACGATCCGAAAGAAACCCAGGGCGGCGCCCCGAATTCCCAATGGATACCATGATCCGAGTGCGTATGAATCAGATTGTTCTCCATGAACTCGATACCTGTGCAAAAGCATGGAATACTACTCGGTCCGACGTCATCCGGCGAGGAATTCACCGCCTGTATGACGATTTGAACCGGTGAAAAAAGACGGCTGCTAAACGCAAAGGCCCCGGAGTTCGTGGAATTCCGGGGCCTTTGCAGCCGCTTTTTTAAGTATGAACCTCTTTTCATTTTTTCATTATATTGATACCCGCACACGGCCTTTCTGTCCCACCGCTTCTTCATTTTCTACAGGGGATTCCTCCCGTGCATGAATCAAAACGCCGGGATTTGCCAACACCTGTTGCGCCGCATAAGCGCCCGCCCCCAATAGGGCTGGACTTTCCTCAAGATGGTTGACCTCAATGGACAGCTCCCGATAAATCAGATCATTCACACCTTTGCGTACACACCGGCGAACGACCTCCAGAAGGCGCGGTCGACAAATATCTACCAATTCATCCCCAGAACGATCAAACCTGGATTGAGCTGATTTACCAAGCTGATAACGCCCGCAGCCAGCAGCTCACAAACCTTCTCATATGCCTGGACTGCCACGGGATCTCCGTTCTGAACCGCGTGTGCAATGGATGCATTGCTCAAATCATCATCCTTCAAGCAGGAGTTTCTCCGTGTGCGCAACAGGCGCAAAATTTCTGCTCGAAGCGCAGAAAGGGAGCAATATTTTTCCAAGCATCCCCGATTTCCACATTCGCAGAGCGGGCCGTCAAATTTGATGCTGCTGTGCCCAAATTCTCCAGCGATTCCGCGCTGTCCCAAAACAAGCTTGCCGCCGGCTACCATACCGCAGCCTACGCCTTGGCCCGCAAGGACATACGCCATGTTCTGTACCGCCGGTTCCTGCCAGCGGAACCAGAGCTGAGCAAAAGCACTTGCCTTGGCATCGTTGAGCACATAGAGCGGCATCTCCAACCCCTCGGATAGCACTGCATGGATGGGGAAATTCTGCCATGCCCGTCCGCTCCGTCACAAACAACAGGCGGTCCAAATCTTCTCGATACGGTCCGGGCATGGCCAAGCAAGCAGCCAGGAGTTCCGACTTCGGATACTCCTGATCAAGCTGTCCAATAGCGGCACGTATGCGTGATAAGATCGACTGCGGCGTCTCCTCCGCTTCAATGCGATAGGGCCGAATCTCATACATCTTTCCGGAAATTCCCACCAAACTGACATAAAACTGATCGCGCGTCATACGGATGCCGACGACTTTATATCGCGCATCGTTCAAAGTCACGCCGATGGAGCGCCGTCCTTTCGCCCCGGCAATCAATCCAGTCTCCACCACAAGGCCGCATTGGATCAGTTCCCCTGCGATATTGGTGATGGTTGCCTGTTTCAGCCCCGATAGGCGCGACAGCGTTGCGCGCGAGCAAATACCTTCTTGCCGAAGAAGGTTCAGAATAGAGGCGCGATTTGATCCATTGGCTGCGTTCCTGGTTGATACTAGCTGGCTTGTTGCTTTGATTCATGATTTCACACCTCCGACGCACAGCGTCTCTCCGCGGCCGGCGTCGGCAATGCGCCTACAATTGTCTCTGGACGGTCGGCTATCACCGCCGGGGCAAGCCCGCATCTGCCGCTGTGGGAATTCCGCAGCAGTCTCCGCTCTGCGATCTACTCAATGGACGCCAAAGGGTCCGCTTCCCAAAGACCGCTTTCCAGAGAATGTCCATGTACCACGTGGGGAAATCCCTTCTTCGTTCCCTGGAGGGGCTTTGTAGCTGTTTCTTCAGCTGAAAAGGGAAACCGAAAAAACACTGCCCACTACAATAATGTCATCGAGTTTTATATTGCTTTCAAAAATAGTATAATCTCGTACATAAAAAAACACAACAATCACTATTTTTGTGGTAACAATTCTTTTTGTTTTTATCCATTTTGCATTTATTTTCAAATGTTTTTCATAAAAAATTGCATATTTTCCGGTGATTCTATAAAAAACGTGTGATTTTCTTGGATGGGGGAGAGGGACAAAAAATCACACAGGGGATTCATGGGTATCCCTGGACAGGAGTTTCCGGTAGGTGTGGTCAATGGCGAAAGCCCCTAATGGCGCCGTAATTAAGATCGCCAACACAGCGACTGTCAACACAATATTGCCGCAGGAGAGTCCCATGGAGAGGGGAATGGAACCGATGGCAGCCTGTACTGTCGCTTTTGGCATATATGCCAACATGCAGAAGAGGCGTTCCCGCATCTGTAATTTTGTGCCCAACAGGCAAACAAACACGCCTAACATCCGGAATCCCATCACTCCAAAAAGTAGAGCGACCGCCGCAAGTCCCGAGGCCAATGCATACTGGATGTCCACCGTTGCACCGACGAGGACAGATAGCAACAATTCCGCCGCTACCCAGAGCTTGGAATACTTGGCCGACAAGCGATCTGCTACCGCACTGCGCCCTCTTTGCAGCATAACCCCCGTACTCATGACAGCCAGCAACCCAGAAAATCCGATTGCACCTGGAATCGCATCCTCCAGTGTAACATATAGAAAGGACAGACTTAAAAGTAGAAGTACTTTAAGGCTGTCCCGCAGGTGTATCTTTCGAAACAGCTGGGACAACAGGAGCCCACAAAGAACCCCGACAGCCATCCCCAGAAAAATAGAGGTCGGAACCCGTACAAAGTCAAACGGGGAGATAGCACCCCCGCTGGCCAGCCCCGTAAAGGATGTAAATAATACGATGACAAACACATCGTCCACTGAAGCCCCAGCCATTATCAGCTGTGGGATACCCTGCTTGACGCCGTACCCCTCATCCATCAATTTGAGCATCTTTGGAACAACTACCGCAGGGGAAACAGCTGCAATCACGGTTCCTAAAATTGCTGCATCCAGCAGGCTTACTCCCAAAAGCTTTGGCGCAAGCAAAAGCATCCCTGCAATCTCAAAAGATGCGGGTAAAAAGCACATCAGTACCGCTGGACGGCCTACCTTTTTGAGATCGGAAACGTTCAGATTTAGCCCCGCACGGGTCAATATAATGATGAGGGCGATTTGCCGCAGTTCAGCGGAAATCGATAAAAGCATCGGGTCCAACCAATCAAACACATAAGGCCCCAAAAGAATGCCTATAAAAAGCATTCCCAATAGGGGAGGAAGCCGCAATTTTTCAAAAATCCCTCCAAACAACATGCCGCAGAGAAAAATGAAAGCGAGACTCAATAACATACCTGCACCTCCAGACTCTTACATCCATCCATACCGCTTTCCAAACCATCCCCTTTGAGGAACGCCAGCTGAACATCCATATTTCCTATGCAAGGGCATAAAAAAAGCCAATGCCCCTGCGATCAACCATCACAGAAGTCATCAGCTTATGAAGCGGTTTCGGCAAACGCCGGGGGAGACCTTCATTCCCCATATTAAAATTTGAAAAGATTATACCATACTGCCGTTCTTTCTGCAAGAACAAACGGATTTGCCTTGAAAAAGGAGGAAGCTTCCGTGATGGGAAAAACACGCCCTTTATGAATCAAAATGAGGGTGTCTCAAAACTACGAATTGTTCAATTCAAGGGCAAGGGGTATCCTCTTTTATCTAAAAGAAATGACATTCTATTTCAAGTGTCATTTTTTAACTCTGTATTTCTCTTTATAAGTCGATAGATAGGGCTCTTTCATTTGTTGTAATTTTCTTTACTTTTCTTTCGCTGTTTTACTGATAGATACTGTACTTATGCGAACATACTCCATTGTCTGTCTTTTTTGGGCCAAAAAAATACCAGAGTTTCTAAAAAAACGAGAGAATTCTTCCGTCATTTCACCCTTTTGGGCCACCCTCTTTTCTATTTACAGAAGAAGAGACCCTTCCACCGTATTGGCGGAGGGTTCCGGAGTAAAATTTTCTTTTTGCCGTTTGTCGTCCTTTTCCTCCCATGCGTATCACACGGCCGGTAATCTTACCGTGTTGACCGGGGAGGGGGAAACCCCTTCCATCCTTCGCAAAGAGGCTTCCCAAGCGCCGTACAATCCATGCTTATAACAAGTACGTCAAGCCTTTCGTTCTTTCCCCGGGAATACTGCGCTCTTTGTACTTGTACATTGTTCGCGGGAATTCTTAGCCCACTGTCACTGTGCAGTGTTTCACCGCATTCTGGCCAGCCAGCGTTGTATAAACACCCGTGCTTTGGCCCGGCGTACCAACCGCATAGACTCGATAGTAATAATCGTTGCCAATCTTGGAGAGGAATTGCGTCTTTAAAACGCTGCCATTGCCAACCGTAAAGTTCTGGCGCCACATTTGTGCCGGTGACGGTCATCTTGAAGCAGTATGCGCTGCCCCTCTTTAGAGTAAAATCGACCGTTGTGTCGGAGACAACCTTTGCGACGTTCTGCGCTGCGGTTGCTGCGCCAACCACTGCTGTCCCAGTGGAACCATAGGTGTTGCCTGTGGATGCAGAGCTTCCGCCCGAGGACTTTTTACCGCTGGACCCTGAGCTGGAACTGCCGTTCTTCTCGACAAGGCCGTTGTAAGCACGGTTCAACGCTTTGGCCGCCCGATCGACCACCGCCTGGTCCTCCTCGGTCAAATCCTTATCGTCGATCACTGCCAGAGCATCGTCGATAGCGTCTTCGAGCGCGGCCACAGATTTCGCTGTGTACTTGCTGGTGTCAATCGCCTGTGCTTTGCTCAGAATGCTGTTCAGTTCGCTCTTATCGGCCTTCTTGCGCAGATCCATGAGAAGCGCGTTCAACACTTTTGCCTGTTCATCCACTTCGTCCTGCGTTGCTTCTTCATTATTGAGCACATCCTGTGCTGCTTCGATGGCGGCTGGCAACGCTGCCTTGGCATCGTTGTCGATATACTTGGAGAGATCCAGGCTCTTCGCCTTATCGACGACTGCCTGTAGCGAGTCCTTATCTGCCACGCGCGTCAAGCCCATAATTGCATTGTACAGGTTATTATACGCTTCATCTACCTCGGCTGCCAGCGGATGTTCCTCCTTGACAAGTTCTTTTGCCGCGGCAAGTGCTTCTGCAAAGGCGTCCTTGTCGCCGAAGAACTCATCCAGATCCATAAGTTCTGCCACTTCGATCAGGTTTTCCAAAGCGCTGGTGTCGCCCTCTTCAAAGCTCAATAAGTGCAGGGCATCCATCAGGTTACTCCACGCCTCGTCAATCTCTGCCTGTGTTGCGTGAATGTCTCCGTAGACTTTGTTTGCTGCGTCCAGGGCGGTATTGAAAATTTCCTGAACTTCTGGGATCGCTGCCGCCACTTCATCGCCGCAGGCATTGGCCGCATCGATGGTTGCTTTGAGAACCTGCTTATCCACGATAACAAACGCAAAGTTGCGTTGCGTGGACTTGTCGTCCGCATCATACGTAAAGGTATACGAGTATTCCTTGGTATCGGTAAAGTCGATGTTCTTACCATTCAGGGAGATCTGGGAGAACTCTCTACCGTTCGCATACGGCTGGAACGTCACTGTGACTTCCTCGCCATCCTCAAAGTTGCCGGTAAGCCGGCCTGTGAGTTCTGCGATCTTGTTTTCTTCGCCGTTGACAAATACTTTTACATTCTTAGTGAAGAGCATGACGGGCTTCTGATGGAAGTCTGTTCCGGAGAAGTCGGCATACTTTTCGGTGCGTTCGTCAAAGATCTGGCCGGACCAGTTGAGGCCGTAACCAAAGTCATAGGTGTTGCCCTGGGAGTCCACATAGCATTCCATATCCTGCGGGACATCCTCGAACTGCGCTTCAACGGTTTCCATATTGGCCGGCTGCTGCATCGGCAGGAGGCCGGAAGGTTCCGTTGTACCGGAGATGATCTCCATTGCCGCCTGATCCTGAATACCATAGCCCAGTACGATTGCATCTGCAAGCGGCTCTACCTCGGAAAATACCATCGGGTTGCTGACCTTCACGTACGCTACAACCGGTTTTTCGCCCATAACGTCTCTGGTCTCCTGGAGTTTTTCCAACTCAGAGTAGTTGCTGGCCGTGACGGTCTTGCCCTTATAACTGCGGTTGTCGACCTCATCGACATAGACCACTTCGCCTGTCTCCGAATCGATAAATTCAGCACCAGGGTCCGCTGCAATGCTCGGGTCTCTCGCAGTATCGGCAGTATATTCGCCGTATTGCAGGGTGATCGGCACATATCCGTTTCCGCCTGCTTCCAGGTCGGCCTGGCTGTAACCGCTGCCGCCATTCGGCGCATCCATCGCTACGATTGCAAAATCTGCCTCGTCCGGATTGTCCGTGATGTCGTAATACTTGGAAACGATCTCTTCGTTCATGCAGTACTTGCCATTGTCTTCTTTCGGCAGATAGACGGTTTCTTTCTCATCCTCTGCGGCCGGAACGATCGCGCCGTTGGTATCCTTCAGCATGACTACAGACTTGACCTGAGCGTCATAGCCTTCTGCCATAAACGTTTGGTTGCCAACAATTTCTGTAGATTCCACTGGGTCCAGATATGGATTCTCAAAAAGGCCCGGATTGAAGATGTTGCGGAGAAGCCTGCGCGCAGAATCCTCGAAGCGCTGATCTGCGGATTCCTTGCCAAAGTCTTCTACCCACATGTTGTACGCTGCAATGACCGGGTTCTTATCGTTGTTGCCGCCAAACTGGTCGACGCCTGCCTGGAGTGCCAGGTAATGGCGTTCGTCAACCGTCAGGTCCTCAACGCCCCAACATTTGCCGGTAAACGAAGCGTCATCCTTTGCATCTGCGGTAATCATCCAGTCGGTGCAAACCACGCCGTCATAACCATACTTTTCACGGAGCAAATCGGTGATGATGTACTTGTTGTAGCTATTGCCTACGTTGGTGCCGTCCGGCGCCTGGTTGTAGGAGATGGTGTAATACGGCATGACCGCTGCGGCGTAATCTGTGCCGTTATTCAGATCAAAGGCGCCCTCTACGAACGGTTTAATTTGCTCTTCCAGATTGTCGCCCGGATATACCGCATACTTGCCATAGCCATAGTGTCCGTCGCGTCCGCCCTCTTCAGGTCCGCCGGACGGCCAGTGCTTCACCATCGCGTTGACGCTGGTATCGCCCCAAGGATTCAGGGTGTCATACGTGGTCTGGAAGCCGTCGACATAGGCGCGGGCCATGTCCGTATCGAGGTCGCTGTTCTCGCCAAAGGTACCGCTTACACGGGACCATCTGGGCTCTGTTGCAAGGTCGATCTGCGGGGAAAGGGCCGTTGCAATGCCTAGCGCGCGGTATTCCTGAGAGGCGATGTCGCCAAAGCGTTCGACGATCTCCGGATCAAAGGTCGCTGCAAGTCCAATCGAATCCGGCCACAGGGAGATGGTGCCGCCTTGGCCTGCAACATATTCCAGATCGCTCTTGCCGCTTGCTCCATGGCGCGGGTCGGAACTGGTATTGATCGGGATGCCATAACCAAGTCCTTCCACAAATGCCTGTGCATTGTTGTTCCATTTTGCCGCTACTTCCGGGGATTCGACAGAGGTAATCAGTACTGCGCGTACATTGTCGTCCCGCAGGAAGGTCTGTTGCGCTTCGGTGAGGTCTTCGCTCGGTACGGACTGGTGGCTGCTGTACAACATCAAGCCGGCGATGGCTGCAATGCCTTCCTCGCCGTCCGCAACCATCTTTTCAGCCAGATCCTGTGCACGGACTTCGGTGTCGAGCCGCCAATCTTCATAGATGTCCACTTTGCCATTTCCGTTTAGATCCTTAAACGCATAACCGTCCTTTTCGATGATGATGTCTTTGTCCATCACACCCAACGTTGCGCCGCCCTTGTTCTCGACCTTCCACCAGCCGCCGTTCTCTTCCGGCATCTGGGTCATGGTGTAACCGCCGCCCAAAACATCGGACTTCTCAACGGTTATGTACTCTTTCAGATCGTCGAACTGGTCCAGATAGGGGTTGATTTCTACGCCGTGTACGCTGCCCATATTATTGGACTGCATGATGATATTGAGGATATTGATTGCACTCTTTTGGATGTCGCCCTTGGTAATGGTATCTTCCTTATACGAGCCTTCGTAGACGATCTTATTGCTCGCGTCGTGCGAATGCTTATAAGTGGTTTCGGTGCATCCCTGCACACCGCAGGATTCGCCCTGCGCATACTTTACCGGAACAAAATCGTTCCACATTTCGGTGTCCTTTGCCGGACCCCAACCGCTGCTGACTTTCTCAATGGCGATGGAACCGTCCTCATTGAACTTCGCCGGGACATTCATTGCACCGGAAATAATGGTAGAGGTTGAACCACCGGGCATAATCAGGTCATTGCCTGCATGCATGGAGATGTCCGGATGGGACTGTCCGCCGCCCCAGTCGGTCATAATGACGCCTTCAAAGCCCCATTCGCCGCGCGCGATGTCGGTGCACAGATCATAGCTGTCCGCCGCCGGCTCATGATTGATGAGGTTATAAGAGGTCATCAGCGCCATCGGCTGTGCATTCTTAACCGCGATTTCAAATCCCTTGAGGTAGATCTCACGCAGGGCGCGTTCAGTGACAAACGTATCCACTGCGTTGCGGTTGTTTTCCTGGTTGTTCGCCGCATAGTGTTTTAGAGTAACGCCGACGCCCTTGTTGGACTGAACGCCCCGAGTCTCATATGCAGCGGTCATACCGGCGACCAATGGATCTTCGGAATAGTACTCGAAGTTACGGCCGCACAGCGGATTGCGGTGGATATTCATGCCGGGAGCCAACAGAAGGGTGACGCCCATTTCTTCCAGTTCTTCGCCAAACGCTTTGCCCATCTCTTCGATCAAGTCCTTATCCCACGTCTGAGCGAGCAAAGTTCCGATCGGCCATGCGGTGCAGAACTGGTAGTAGGTCTGTGTTTCACCGGTCTCTGCGTCTTCTCCTTCAAAGCTCTGGGAAATGCGGACGCCCGCCGGGCCATCCGCCAAAACGATGTTGGGGATACCCAAATCTTTGAGATAATTCTTCGTGGTTTCACCTGCCGCGCCGGGGACGGAATCGGATTCGGAACCGATGACCGGTGTTCCGCCGCTGCTCCAGCCAATCCCTTCCGCGAGGGTGGCGAGCTGCTCTACGCTCATTTGCGCGACAAACTCTTCCAGGCTGTATTTTCCATCATAGACATCTTTCAGATTCGGATTTTCAATCTTTGCAACCGTAACTTCCTCTACCGGATGGCTGCCGTTAAAACTGTTCGCTTCAATTTCTTCGCCCTCTACCCGATAGGTGGCGACGGTTTCGTCATCATATGGGGAAGCATTGTTTACGGTTTCAATTTTTGATGCATCCAAATTGATGATCTGCATATCTGCGCTATTTGCCGCCTTTGCAGACATCGCGGCCGGCGCATTCGGGCTGATTGGTTCGAGTTCCACATCGTCCGGAAGGGCCAGCTGATGGCTGAGCTGTTCCGTGACAACGGTCTTATTGACATTGAGAACGCCGCCAACCACTGTATTACGGGAGGAATTCCCCGCTTGAATGGTATACATGCCGCGTTCCAGTATGTACGCTGCCTGATCCTCATCATAGGAGGACATCTCCGTAACCGGGAAAGAGACGGTCAGGGTCTGCTGGGCGCCCGGGGCCAATTCGTCCGTCTTGGCGTATCCTGCAAGCTCCTGATAAGGTTTTTCCACTTTGCCGCCCGGAGCGGAGAAGTATACTTCCAAGACTTCCTTTCCGGAATAGGTATCTCCTGTGTTGGTGATCGTCGCATTTACAGTGACGGTCTGTTCATCCGCCTGAACATAATTGATTTCCGTGTCGAACGTGGTGTACGACAAGCCAAAACCAAACTCGTACGCCGGTTCAACGCCGAAACTGTCAAAATACCGATACCCGACATAAATATCGTCCGTATATGTTTCTGTGTCGGTGTTTCCATCGTTACTGCTAAAGGTATCCGAAGACGGATAGTCCTCATAATCCACAGCCCAGGTATCAGTCAATTTACCGGAAGGGGTTACCTTGCCGGAAATGACGTCTGCCAAGGCGTTCCCGCCTTCCATACCGGCCTGGCTCATCAGCAAGCAAAGAATCGAGGCCGACAATTTCATGGAAGAACTTTGTATCGACGATGCCGCCCACATTCAGAACGACCACAACATTTTCGAAGTTTGCGCCCAGTTTCTGGAGGTTGGCATACTCGATGTCGGTCAACTGATAATCGCCCTTCTCATTCTTACGGTCCGCCCCCTCTCCGGAGTTGCGTGCGATTACATACACCGCTGTATCTGCATCGGACGCCGCTTCGATGTTTGCGTCTGTAATTTCCGTGTCCGGCAGCGCAGAAGCTGCCCCACATTCCGCCCTGCCAATCTTCCTCTCCTTCGTCATAGGCGGTTTTATAATCGTTCAGCCAATCCTCGCTCGTGATCGTATAGCCTGCATTTTTCAGGCCGTCCCAAACATTGACCACATAGCGCTGGTTGACATCTCCCGAACCGGTTCCGCCTTTTACGGTCGCATAAGCTCCGCCGCCATACAGGGCGATCTTACTCCGCTGCGGAATCGGGAGTGCATTGTTTTCGTTTTCCAGCAGAACCATGCCCTGCGCGGCAACGCTTCTGGAAAGCTCTGCATTGCGAATCTCACGCTCGGATATTTCATCCGTTGGCGACGCTGCAAGAGCGGTCGTCACGGTTGATCCGGCGATCATGGAGCACGCCAGGAGCAAGGAAACGACTTTCCGTAGTCTTTTCATAATACAATTCTCCTTCATTTTGAAATTGCGTCTTCCAAGAATGTTTCAAAAACCAGTCCCCAACCACAGGTCCTACGCTTTAAATTTCCTCTTCTGAGAAAGAGAAAATTCGCAGACGATCTGCCTGGACATTCTAACAAAATGGCAGTAAATCCAACCTTTTTAGGCCTTTTGCAGGAATCCCCAAGCGATTTTTCTTCTATAAACACCTCCCTTCCAAACCGGTCCGCTCTCAACCAGTGCAAAATAGAAAAATACACATTCCAAACCGATAAATTCGCATTTCCTTCACAGGGAATGGTTCTGGTAAAGATTTGCCAAAATCAACATTTGGTAAAACATTATTTCTAATTTCATTTATTTATCGGTTTGAATATCTGACTGGATATAGTATAATGTTGGGTGCAGATGGAAATCAAGAATCACTATTTTTGTACTAACAAATCCGTCGTAAATTAGCTATATTCACGAACAAAAAATCTGTTAGTACTTAAAAATTGCATATAGCACGTCCTCTTAAGACTATTTTACAGGAAAGTCTATTGCTCTTTAAAAAAATGAAGAGAATATTTTTCTTATTAATCTTTTTTCTCTACTATTGAGAAGACTATTTTCGATAAAATAGGACATATAAATTTTTTCTTGACATATTTATTGCGGATAACATCTTTTTTGAATCGGAATCGTTGCGCATATTTCTTGACATCTTTTTATAAAAGAAACTTTTTATAGAATCTTCGAATTTGAATGGAATTTTGTCTAAATTCCATTTTATAACTTCAACAAATTACATTGTATTATAAGACTTTTAGTTAAACTTTCTATTTCTCGGTGAAATGTTCTATTTATACCCGATTTTGTCGCTACATAACTCAAAATATTCCATACCAGAAAAGTAGGATGGTCATCCTCTCTTTTAGGGACACAATGACTCGTTCAAACGGCAGCTATTCCATAGGAACGTTGTCCCAAAAGAGCGCCTTACGGTGTTCTCTTATGAACCACCGTTGGCCTATACAAACTTTTGAGGAAGAAGGGAAATCCAATTTTGAAAAAAGCAAGGCCTTATCGTGGAAAGAGCTTTTATAAATTGATGGCGGCTTTCTTCGCAGTCACCTTTCTGTGCAGCCTATTGATTTTGCTTCAATATTTAAACGGCGAAAAGACCCGGCGGGAGGAAACCATCCGTTCTTATCAGTCCATGGCCGAAAAGAGCATGAGCAACACGGCTGATAAGATGTCCCTCTATGAAGAAGTCAGCGTGATCATCTCCCAACTGGAAGGCCTGGACACACTTGCAAGTGCAGAATACATTTCATTGGACTCTCCGCAGGCGGTAGAATTTGTCCAATCATACGTCGATACTGTCCGTTTCAACCTTCCGAGTACCGACCCTCCGATGTTTCTCTATTTTCAGAACAGCGGGCGTGTCTTTGGTAAAACGGCCGAAGAGGATTCCTTGGAAAATGGAACCATCACTGAACATTTCGGAATGAATATCCAAACCTGGAATCAATTGATTCAGGTCGGGGAGGAGGGGGCCTGTGCCATCATTCACGATCCCAATATGGATTTTGCCCGTTTCGTCTATGTTCGGGAGATCTACCCCCATGTTGTATGGATCATCGGTATGGAAGACCAGCAGGTCTCCGAGGAACTTCGCTATTCCTATCTGCCGGAAGGCGCGCAGACGGTATTTTTAACACGGAACAACCAGATTATCACCTCCAAACCGGCCGACGAACAGCCCGAGCTTCCGTTCGAGTTCGAGCAGGTCGCCTCCTGGCCAGCGTTTCATATGGAAACCTGGGGCGGACAATCCTATTTTGTTTATCATCAAGGATTCACCAACGATACGCTGCAACAGATTGTGGTCATCCCCGACGAAGATTCCCGGGATTGGATCACTATGATCCTAGGTTCGATCTTGATTACCTTTGCAGTCACCTTCGTGGCTGGCGGCGCCCTGTCCTATTTCTTCTCGGCCACACTGTACCGGCCAGTGGAACGTATGGTGGACGCGCTGCCGCTGGAAAAGAGCTGTCGAGACCAAAGTGAATTCCAAATGGTCGCCAGCACTGTCCAAGAGCTTTCCAAAAAGGCAAAAACATATGAAAATCAGCTCAGTTCGCAGAGCGACCTGCTCGCCACCAGTTTGGTGACACGTCTATTAAAAGGAGAAATCTGTTTGACGCCCGACATTGCGGAGGCTCTGGGGCAATGTGGCTTCCCAACTGCATGTAAACGGTTTCTTGTATTTGTCCTTTTGATCGATGAAGAAGAAGAGGCGGAAATGCCGCCCACACAGAGGGAAGAAACTGGAAACCTTTTGCAGGAAACCTGCCGTTCCTTTTTCTTAAACGGCGGTTTTTCCTCCTATGTTGTGGCCGACTTGGACCGCTATATCGGTATTGTAGATCTTGATGGTGAGGAAATAGAAGCAGTTGAGACGTGCGCAAAAAACATGCAAGCATTCGCTGCTTCTGAGCTTCATATGCAGGTTTCCATTTCTTTGAGCAACGAACATATTCTGCTCAATGACCTGCACGATGCATACCAGGAGGCCATGCAGGTAGTCGAATACCATCTGTTGACGGGGGAATATGGCTCCATTGGCGTCTACAGCCGCCTCGCTGAAGTCCTTTCCGCAGGAAGTGGGAACCGCGAGTTTTTGGCGCAGGTCAATAAACTGTCCAACTCCATTCAATCCGCCAACTACAAGCAGGCAACTGAAATGTTGCGGGAGATCGAAAACGCTTACACGCGTCATCCGGCTGTTTTACCACAGGCACAGCTCCAGATTTCTTATCTTACAGACTCGATCTTGCTCTCTCTTTTCGACAGCGGCCTGGACCCGGAACTCCTCAAAAGTTTGCGTTGTTCCGAACAACTGCGTCAGGCGCGGGGGATGGAGTCGTTGTGCCGGCGTACCCGCCGAATTTTCGATTATCTGGATACCCAGAAGGAACAAAGCCGTCCACAGGGAAAACGCATCGAACCGATTATCCAATACATACAGGAACATTACCAGGACATCAATCTCTCCGCGGGATCGGTGGCCGAGCATTTCCATATGAGCCTCCCCGTGCTCTCCAACCTGTTTAAATCCGAGTTAAACATAGGTTTCTTAGATTATCTGCACAAATACCGGATTGAGCGCGCCAAGGACCTCATTCTCCACACGGACCACACCATCGGAGACATCTCGTCCATGGTGGGATACGCAAATTCCATCACAATGAACCGCGCCTTTAAGCGTTATGAAGGAGTCACCCCCGGGTGGTACCGGCAGGCAGCCTCTTCCCATGTGCCCGCGTCAGGAGGAGAGGGGAAAACCTGAACCATACGTCCGAATGTGGAACGAAAAAATGGTAACCCTACTGTAACAGAAAAAACAACGCTTTGTCCCGCGAAACAAGGGAGAAACCGGTTGATTGGCCCCTTGTTTGTTCAAGCAATTTTGCGCAATTTGCCCTTGGTTCTTTCAGAAGAAACTTTTTCCGATTAAAAGCAATGGTGGGAAAAACCCCATGGATTCCATATAGAAAGGATTTGATCATATGCCGACCTTTAACGCACTGTATGACCGGTTGGTTCGCGCATCTGTAAACCATAAAACCGAAGAGGAGTTGGAAAAACTCCGGCAGGAGGATTTTGATTCCCACCAGTTGGACTGCCTGCTGAATCCAGAAAAATATCCGACGGTCTGGCGCGTCGGCGACTGCAATTGCTCGCAAGAGGAAGCAGCCAATTGCGCGGGAAAATGCCTTTTTGACGCCCTCTATACCGATGAAAAGGGCAATGTCGCAGTAAACAGTAAAATGTGTGTAGGCTGTGGCGCCTGTGTAGAACGCTGTAAAGCTAAAAATTTGGTGGAGAGCAAAGATATTCTTCCCACTCTGGCCATGATCCATCGGGGCGATGCGCCGGTGTATGCGATTGTGGCTCCCGCCGTCATCAGCCAATTCACCGAAGAGGTGACCCCGGGTAAGCTTCGCACGGCCCTGAAAGCACTGGGATTTACCGGGATGGTGGAGGTCGCACTCTTTGCAGACATCTTGACACTAAAAGAAGCCCTGGAATTCGATGCAAACATTCTAACCGACCGAGACTATCAATTGACCAGTTGTTGCTGCCCGATGTGGATTGCCATGTTGCGGCGGGTCTACAAGGAATTGATGCCGCATGTGCCGGCTGCCGTATCTCCCATGATCGCCTGCGGACGGGTCATCAAACGCCTGGAGCCGGGGGCCAAAGTGGTCTTTATCGGTCCCTGCCTGGCCAAAAAGGCGGAAGCGCGCGAACCCGACATCGCGGATGCAGTGGACTACGTGCTCACCTTCCAGGAGGTGCGCGACATCTTCGCTTTTGCGGATATTCACCCCGAAAAGATGGCTGAGGACAATCGGGAACATTCCTCCATGGGTGGGCGTATTTATGCGCGTGCCGGCGGCGTCAGCCAGGCCGTACAGGACTGCGTACAACGTCTAAATCCCAACCGTAAGATCAAAGTACATGCGGTACAGGCCAGCGGTGTGCCTGCCTGTAAACAGCTGTTGAACGATTTAAAAGAAGGCAAGCTGGACGCCAACTTTTTGGAAGGTATGGGTTGCGTCGGCGGTTGTGTCGGTGGCCCCCGCGCTCTGATCGACAAGGAGTTTGCACGTGAAGAGGTCGATCGGTATGGGGAGGAGGCGCCGGCGCCCACCCCTATCGATAATCTCTATGTGATCGACCTGTTGGATCGCCTAGGATTCCCAACGGTCGAGAGCCTATTAGAGAATGACGATTTATTTACCCGTAAATTTTGATCGTATGCGTGGCCCTTCCCGTCCCCACCAGTTGCAAAACAGTTGCTAAAAGGCACCCACATAAAAGGACGCCCTGTACCCGGCCCACAGACCGCGATTCAGGGCGTCCCATACTATTTTGTACCTATGTTCGCTGGGAAGAGATCGTTCCACGGCCCTCTCCATGTTTCACTTTGGTCCTGTCTCTGAACCCTTGTTCAGGAACTTCTCCATAATCAAATAGTTTTTGAAAAATGCACGATGAACAGAATAGGAATATTGCACAAAGGAACACAGAGAGTCCAATGAAAAATACCGGCAGAAATTGTTATCTATATGTTATGAATTAAAACCTTCCCTATTCAAAATAGATTTTATGTGTTCTTTCTAAATGGTTCATATAAAAAATAAAATTTTTTCGAGAAAATGGTGCTATTTGTACATATTTATTGTAATATGAGAATTATTTGTCGAATTGCTACGTGTATAATAAAAGAAATTACCAGTTTCTTTGCCAAACATTTCTTTTAGATGGGTGGGAAAAATAATGAACGAATTCAATACCCGGAAAAGTATCAATCAAGAAAAAAGTCAATTAATCAACCGCGCACTGGTGTTGGATCTGCTGCGGCAGGAAGGGGTTTGTTCGCGCGCTACCCTTTCACAGCTGTCCGGCCTGAAACAGGCGACCATCACCAATATCATCAATGAATTTATCACCTGCGGGCTAGTCGTAGAAACCGGATTGATGAGCGGTAGCAAGGGACGCCGCTCCATTGGTATAGCACTCAACGACCAAAAATATAAAGTGATCGGTATCCGCATGACGCGCAGCGCGTTTTATCTCTGCCTGGCAGGCCTGTCCGGAAAATTGTACGGCGTCAAGCAGTACAAAATAGGCCCAAAGGAAAATGTACAGATTACGATTACGCGCATCCGCACGGCGATCTATACCATGCTACAAGAAAATACGGACACAGAAATCCCGGTCGTTTGCATGGCAATGCCGGGCCCGTATTATGAAGAGCGGGATAGCATCTTCTTTGTAACGGAACTGGCCGGATGGCACAATTTCCCAATCAAGGATGCTCTGACAAAAGATTTTTCCGTGCCGATCCAAATTGTCAATGATGCTAATGCAGGCGCTTTTGCGCAATTGTGGTATCGCAGCAAGGAATATGGTATCCGCAATATGATCTATGTCCTGGCTGGTCAGGGAGTCGGTTGTGGTATGATTACGGACGGAAAGCTTGTCTTAGGGCACCGTGGACTGGCTGGCGAATTTGGTCATAACACCATTAACTTCAACGGTCCACGCTGTGAATGTGGCAACTACGGCTGTTTGGAAAAGTATTGTTCCTACATAGTTTTGTGTGAGAACATTGAAAAACGCATTCGTGATGGGGAGGACACCTTGTTGTCACTGGACGACCTGAGTACTGCTAAAATTTCTGAAGCTGTCAAAGCGGGCGACAAAGTCGCACGCGAGGAATATGAGAAAGTCTGTGGGTTCCTTGCTATTGGTATCATCAATCTGATTAACCAGTTCAACCCTGGGTTGATTGTAATCGGTGATGAGCTGACCAAAGTGGATGGGGAACTGCTGCTCTCCATCGTCCAAAAACGTGTCCACGACTGCGTAAATCCATTGATCTACAACGAAATTGTGATCGAGTTGGACACTATGTCGGAAAATCCTGTATTGATGGGTGCCGCCGCTATCGCCGCACAGCAGGTGCTCTCTGATCCAAGCAAACTGATGGATATGCCTGAAGAGGAATAACGCATATAGAAATTAAAACAACGCCCTGTTTAGAGCGCTGTCTTAAGAAAACCTGTAGGGGCGCTAACGGCCCGCCTAGGGAAGATGGATATTCGTCCCATACAGGTCTCTTCGATCTAAACGTGCCTTTTAGGGCGCTGTTTTTAGAAAACTTGTAGGGGTGCTAACGGCCCGCCTAGGGAAGATGGATATTCGTCCCACACAGGTTTTTCCGATCTCAACGTGCCTTTTAGGGCGTTGTTTTAAGAAAACTTGTAGGGGCGCTAACGGCCCGCCTAGGGAAGATTGATTTTCGTCCCATACAGGTTTCTCCGATCTCAATGCGTCTTTTAGGGTGTCATTTTAAGGAAACTTGTAGGGGCACTAACAGCCCGCCTAGGGAAGATTCATATTCGTCCCACACAGGTTTTTCCGATCTCAACGTGCCTTTTAGGGCGTTGTTTTTAGAAAACTTGTAGGGGTGCTAACGGCCCGCCTAGGGAAGATTCATATTCGTCCCACACAGGTTTTTCTGATCTCAACGTGCCTTTTAGGGCGTTGTTTTTAGAAAACTTGTAGGGGCACTAACAACCCGCCTAGGGAAGATTGATTTTCGTCCACACTGGTTTTTCCGATCTCAATGTGCCTTTTAGGGCGCTGTTTTTAGAAAACTTGTAGGGGTGCTAACGGCCCGCCTAGGGAAGATGGATATTCGTCCCACACAGGTTTTTCCAATCTAAACGTGCCTTTTAGAGCGTCATTTTAAGGAAACTTGTAGGGGCGCTAACGGCCCGCCTAGGGAAGATGGATTTTCGTCCACACTGGTTTTTCCGATCTCAACGTGCCTTTTAGGGCGTTGTTTTAAGAAAATAGAGAGGATGGCCGCAGGCTGTCTCTAAAAAATTTCTTATCCCACCGCTCTTTTGATAGGGCGGTTTTTTCTCTGTGGATTTCGACATTAAGACCTGGGGGAACGCTCTATTTTATACATAACGGTATTTCTATGGAAAAGACTTCCCCTGAAAGCTAGCAAACAAAAGGACGGAGGCATTTATGTTTCGAAAAAGTACCCTGGCGGACTGCAAAGCCATTTACGACTTGATTTGCGACCTGGAAAAGAAGGAACTCCCCTATGAACGCTTTTGTGATATTTATACCCGTCAAGTTCAGGATAAGCACTACTATTGCCTGGTGTGTGAGGAAGAGGGGGCAGTGGTGGCTGTAATGAATCTACGTATGGAGGACCAACTGCACCACGCAGAAACCATCGCAGAAATATTGGAATTCTCCGTTGCAGATGCTTATCGAAGCCGGGGCGTGGGAAAGGATATGTTTGCGATCGGTTGTCAAATTGCAAAGGATTGGGGATGTACTCAAATGGAAGCAGCTAGCAATCAACTGCGAACGGACGCTCACCGATTTTATTTGCGGGAAGAAATGAACAATTTCCATTACAAATTCTCCAAACGCTTGGATGGCGAAAAGTCAACGGTCAATGTATTGGGGCGATAAATATCTTTTCCAGCTCTACAAAGGGAACCGGCACAGAGATTTCAATGGTTTAGCCATTCACCACGGTAGTTAGCCGGATTTGCCTATTAGGCAAGCAATGTAGATCGTCTTGACAATCGTTGCAGGCCTTACTTAAATTCTATAGGCAAATGGAGCGAACCATTATATCCGTATGAATCCAAAACGAACCCTGAGGGAATATTTTTCTCCGGTAAATGAACCCCTATATCTGCGGTAGGAACCATAGGAACCGCAAAAACTGGAAAATCCAACAAGGGCGCACAGGAAGAATGATCCTGTGCGCCCTTGTTGGATGGGCGTCAAGTTCTAGGAAAAGTCCTCTGTCTTTTCCCATGATTTTCACTTTTGTTCTTATCGCATGAAATGTCTTTTATATGGAACACATATGGATCATTTTTCGGGCCCCTGGTAACGCATCGGCGTATACCGTATTCCATTTTCTGTCCGTTCTGCATCCGTGGCGAAAAAACCCAACCGCCGATACACCTCCACCGCATAGGGGGAGGCATGTACGGTCATCTCCGGATATGGCGTATCGGCCATCATTGTTTGAAACAAAGCCCTTCCCACACCGCGGCGATGCCATTCCTTCCGGACAAAAAACAGGGCGATATGCGCTCCGCGCATGGCCAATATGCCCGTGAGTTGTCCATCCGCCCATGCCCCGTACATCCGAAGAGCGTTCATTTCCACACGATTTTGCAGGAACATCCGGAATTCCTCTACACCCTGTGCTGAATAAACGGGGGCTTCAAATTCAGAAAAAACCTCCCAAATCAAACGAACAGCCTCTTGGGTCTCAGCATTTCGCAACAACCGAATCTCCATCGAATTCCTCCTGTCCCCCCGGCAGAACCAGCACAAAGGGATTCCCAAACGGATAATTCCCTCGTCGATGGCTTTTTTAATTTGTTTTGACAACCTTATGGAAATCGCTTCTTTTGCAATCAAGAAAACAGATCTTCCGGTAACATTAAATCCTTCTTTGGGATCTTTTCCCAGGAAAACAACGGAAGTAGCTCCTTTGGGCGTACGGGAAAAGGATGGGGAAGAAGCCCTGCAAGGTATGCTATTCGCCCCACGATCTCCTCCGCCGTAAATCCATGGGCACGCAATGCGCCAATGTCCAAATCGCGCTCCCGTTTGGAAAGCCGCCGTCCATCCTGCGCCAAAAGAAGGGGTACATGGATGTATTGAGGCGGCTCGGCGCCAAAAAGCCGATAAAGATACATCTGGCGCGGCGTTGAAGAAAGAAGGTCGCGGCCGCGCACAACCTGGGTCACACCCATTGCAATGTCGTCTACGACGACAGCCAACTGATAGGCAAAGACGCCGTCCGACCGGCGCAGGATGATGTCCCCACATTCCGATGCTAGATTTTGCTCCAACCGCCCATAATGGCCGTCTTCAAACCGTATGGTTTCATCCGGAAGGCGCAGCCGTGCCGCTGGCCGTCGAAGGCGGGAAAGATGCATGATCTGTTCCGGGGTAAGTTCCCGGCAACGGCCCGTGTAAAGTGTTTCTCCATCTGAATTGTGCGGCGCTTCGGCTGTATGGAGCTGTGCCCGAGTACAAAAGCAGGGATATAAAAGACCCTTTTGCTCCAACTGTGCAAACGCCATCTTATAAAGCTCTGTTCGCTCGCTTTGATAGTAAGGGCCATTCGGCCCTCCCAGATGCCCCCCTTCCTCCCAATCCAATCCGAGGAAATACAAATCCTCCTCTATCCGGTCAGCCCATGCCCGTGAGGTGCGGTCTGGATCGAGATCTTCCAACCGGAGAACCATCCGGCCGCCTACCGATCGTGCCGAAAGCCAAGCCAATAGGGCGCTGAACAGATTTCCTACATGCATACGTCCACTGGGCGAAGGGGCAAATCGGCCCGTCACCTTCTGTGCCTCTCCCGTACTCATTTTTACTCCCTCCAAGCCGCTGTTCACCGGTTCAGTATACCATATTTTCCTCTTTCATGGTAGATTCTAGAAACGTACAAGAATTTTTATATTTCTTTTTGACTTATATAGAATCAGACAGTATAATAAAAATAAAGATTTTTTTCAAACATGCTCGGACGATCTCTCCGCATTTTTTGCGCACATCCGTCCTTTTTTGTCCACTGCAGATTCGTATGCATGGGACATTTTTTACGAAAGGGGAGAATCCAAAATGGCAGATCACCTGTCTCCCGATTCATTGGGCCGTTCTGTACAGCCGGGCGAAGTCCACCTGATGAGCAGTGAAATTCCCGGTGGGATTTTTCGCTGTTATACAGATACCGGTTGGACCATTTTGGATGTCAGCCGGGGCTTTTTAAACCTGTTTGGCTATACGACGGAGGATATTCAACGAAAATTTCAAAATAAATTTTTAGAGATGATCGACCCACGTGACCGCGCCGCTGTGATGGAATCCTTATTGCGACAAAGCGGCACGGGAAAAGACCATCGTTTGCAAATACCGAGGTCAAACACTGCAATGGACAAACCCTCTGGATTTTGGAGCAGGGCCGTCTGACCCGTCAGATTGGTGAACCGGATACCTACTGCTGTATTTTAGCGGACATTACAGAGAGCAAAAATCTTGAAGAAGACTGCGCCTCAGTCTCGAACGACATCAGATCATCATGGACCAAACCGATGACATTATCATCGAATGGAACATTGAAACCGACTCATTCATCTGCTCGCCAAAGTGGGAACGCAAATTTGGCTATATGCCTTCGCAGGAAAAGATCTTGACGCGTATCCTTCGAGGGGATTCCCACATTCATCCTGACGATCAAGCCCGTGTAGTGGAATCCTTATATTCCATCCGAAAGGGGTCGCACTATGCGGATATGGAGCTACGCATCCGTACGGCGGACGACCGGTACCTCTGGTGCCGCGCACGTCTGACCGCACAGATCAGCCAGGCCAACCATCCCATTCATGCGATCGGTGTTTTAATCGATATCGACAATGAGAAGCGGCAGGCGGAAAAACTGCTGGAGATTGCCCAGCACGATTCCCTGACTGGTCTGTACAATAAGGGGACATCCCAAAAGCGCATTGAAGAACATCTAAAATCCCTGGATGAACACAGCTGTTCCGCATTGATGATTCTCGATTTGGATAATTTCAAGCAGATCAATGACAGCATGGGGCATCTCTTTGGCGATGCCATCCTGATCGAAGCAGCGCAACGAATCAAAAAACAATTCCGCAGCACCGACATCGTCGGACGCATTGGCGGGGATGAATTTATCATCTTCATGGAACATTTACAGGGCACTTCCATCCTGCAAAAAAAGGCGGAACAGGTTATTCATGAATTGGAGAAAATCCAGACGGTAAACAATGGTACCGAAAATTCGCCGACCATCCACCTTTCCTGTAGCGTCGGGGCTGCGGTCTATCCGTTGCATGGGAAAAGTTTCAAGGAATTGTATCACAATGCCGACTTGGCGCTGTATCAAGCCAAAAAGAATGGCAAAAATCAATATCATGCATACGATACATCCTCCACAACGGAGACTTTTTTGCGCACAACAGCCCAGCCAGTCTCATACATCGGAGGGAAGATCGATTCCGATGAGCCAGACGGCTTGCTCGACCGCTTGGCAGAGCATTGCTTCCGTATTCTCTACCAAGCCCATGATGTCGAGACCGCTGTACAATCCATCCTGGAAATGGTGGGGAAGAAATTCAACGTCAGCCGCGCTTATATCTTTGAAAACAGCGAGGACGGAACCCACTGCTGCAATACCTTTGAATGGTGCAATGAAGGAATCTCCCCTCAAATTGAAAATTTACAGTCCATCTCTTACGAAGAAGATTTGAACAACCGCTACCTTGACAATTTCAATGAAGATGGGATTTTCTACTGCCGGGACATCTGTTCCTTGGAAGAGGAACCCTATGCCATCTTAGCCCCGCAGGGGATCGAAATCGCTCTTACAAAGCGCAATTTATGACAACGGGGTCTTTCAGGGGTTTGTGGGCTTTGACGACTGCTCGATCAACCGTTTTTGGACACAGGATCAAGTGGATGCGCTGGCCTTTATATCGGAGATTCTCAGCGTTTTCCTTTTGAAACACCGCGCACAACAAAAGGCCATGCAGGCACAGGAGTCCCTCTGCACCATGTTGGACAATCAGAACTCCTGGATTTATCTGGTCGATCCCAAATCGTTTGAACTGCTCTATATCAATCGCGGGCTGAGTTCTATCTTCCCAAATGCCTGCATTGGAAAACGTTGCTACGAATCTTTTTTTCAACAGGGTTACCCCTGTGCGGATTGTCCTGTCCAGCGCCTTTCTGAAACGCAAAATAGCCTCGTCTTAGAAATCTACCAGCCTCTTTTGAATTCTTGGCTGTTAGCCGATGCCTCCTTGATCCCATGGCGAAATGAACCAGCCGCCTTGGTCTGTTGCTGTGACATCACCAAATATAAGAAATAAAAGGATGGTTCCTGACAGCCAGGCCCGCAGATAACGTTAGAATCCCCCTATTGCCCAATGCCCGTTTCCCATATGTATTTGCCCCCTATGGGAAAAGTATCTATTTTCCATAAGACAAAAGGCGCAACGGAATCCGCCAACCTTTAAAAATTCCTTTCTGTAGGTTCTTCCGTTGATGGAATGGGCGTATTTCTGGTTGGTTTGATGTTTTTCCGTTTGCCCGTTTGGAAATGCGTCCTTTTAAAGGTTTTACCCCTTTGAGAGTGGAATCTTCCGTTCCAAGAACGCCATTGGATTGCCAATTCCATCGTTTCTGACCCGGAAGGAGCAAAAAGATCTTCACCGGATGAAAAGCACTCCTTTTGGTACCTATCAAATAAAAAACTGCGCAGAAAAAAGCGCCGTGGTAAGAAACGCCTCCCGAACAAGTAAAGGCCGGGCCGTCCTTTCTTCCTACAGCGCTTTGTGACTGCGCAGTTTACTTTATTCCAGAATTTCTATACGGCCGTCCGCAACAAAGAGCGCCTGACGGTCGCTTATCACTTTTAAATCCAGAGAGGATGCGTAATTTCGCAAAATTTCTTCCACGGCCTCCTGAAGCGCGGGATTTCCCGCATGTGGAAGGACGAAAAATCGATCAGATGCAGGCCGGAGTCCTCCTTCAGTTTTGGCGCTCTTCCCGGTCGTCCATTGCTGCCGAATATCCAATATCCGGTGCGGTCACAATCGCCCCCGCGGATTTTCCAATAAGAGCTTCCCGTCGTAGCAAGTGTGACGAAAAGCGCAAAGCGTTTCACGAGAATGCGAAACTCACACGAATATGCAAACCGTTCTGGTTAAACTACCGGTTTTTGCACAACCAACGAGTAGATGCAAAAACA
>NZ_JBKEIV010000036.1:0-47251 GCF_046693725.1 Anaeromassilibacillus sp. SJQ-1
TTGAATCCCGGCGATGTGCTCTTTATCGACGAAGTGCACCGCCTGTCGCGCAGTGTGGAGGAAATCCTCTACCCGGCTATGGAAGATTATGCGCTGGATATTATCACCGGCAAAGGACAGATGGCAGCGTCCTACCACTTTGCCGCTTCCGAAGTTTACGCTGGTGGGTGCTACCACACGTGCGGGGCAGCTTTCTGCTCCATTGCGCGACCGTTTTGGCGTAGTGCTTCGTTTGGAAATGTATTCTCCACAGGAGTTGGCAAAGATCGTCACGCGGAGTGCACGGATTTTGGGAATTCCGATTGAAGCGGATGGCGCGCTGGAGATCGCTTCTCGTTCGAGGGGAACACCGCGTATTGCCAACCGGATGCTCCGGCGCGTAAGGGACTTTGCACAGGTGATGACGGACGGGGTAATCACTTACCAGTCTGCAAAAGTAGGGTTGGACCGATTGGAAGTAGATGAAATTGGTTTGGATGCCAACGACCGGCGTATGCTCAGTGCAATGATCCGTTATTACAATGGCGGGCCGGTCGGATTGGAAACACTGGCTGCAGCCATCGGGGAAGAGGCGGTCACAATTGAGGATGTTTATGAGCCGTACTTGATGCAGATTGGCTTTCTGAACCGAACTCCAAGAGGCCGTTGCGTTACGCGGGCGGCATATCTGCATTTGGGACTCACACCCCCAGGAGAGCAAACGCCCCAACAGAGTTTTTTTGATTGGACCAGGGAACCGGATTCTAGGAGCGGCGCACCCAACGAATAGCCAGGCGGATGGATGATTGGACGCCGTAAACACAGTGTTTGCGATGAAAGCTTTTCGTTCAATTGTATGTGTTAGCAAAATGAGAACCCGCGGTTCTGCTCAGGAGGGTAGGGGCGTTTCCGTTTGTGAGCAAAACGAGAAATGGCCAGTGATGATCTCACAACAGCAGAGAATGCTTCTGTTGGTGTATGAAATACCTGTTTACGGATATGGAGAAAGCATGAGAAGTGACAGGAGATGAAAGGCTGGACTCGATATGAAGCTCATTATAGGGCTTTTACTAGTACCGATTTTGATGGGACATGGTTACGGTGTCTTGCCCCCCCAATGAATTACACGAATGGAGACGGCATGGGGTTTGTGCATCATTCCTACAAGGCCGTTTGGCCGGATAGTCGCCGGGAAAAGGGGTTTGGAATCATGCCTTTAAACGGCTCGATCGCGGCATGAACGGGTGTGGGTTTGATCTCTGCACCCCGTCTGTGCAGATTCATCTCGGTAGAGCCCCCTTCTATGCGGAGGTTGCGATTTTGAATGGAAACGGTGGGCGGTATGAGTCATCTTACATGCCTACCAGCCGCCCTCCGCACAGAGGGTGTGGATTGAAATCCACATAGCCACACCATTGGCATCAGCATCTTCGATGTCACCCTCCATGCGGAGGGTGCGGGTTGAAATATGATGATAGCTATGCGGGGCTTGGGGACAATAGCGTCGCCCTCCGTACAGAGGGTGTGGGTTGAAATCATTTGTTTTGTTCCATTTCGTCCGCCGTGGAGCTTCGATTCTCGCCGACTTTTTTGGTGGAGCCTGCACGAATGATAGGAGTGTTTGTTCAGGAGTTCTCAATAGCGAGGATTTCTTTGAAGTACATGTATGGAAGGATTGATTTTTGAAGCGCCTGTAAAGAATGGCATATCGTTGTGGAGTGAGAAGAGGACCCAAGCGGTTGGTATATAAGGAGCAGATGTTTGCCCTGTAGATGACCCTGCCATTTGTAGGGAATTGCATCAAAGAAGTGCCAGGCCAATACGTTTATCCGATTCGCCGCTCCGAAAGAGAGTGAGAAAAGTTGTCGCTTTGCGCATCTTGGGAGAGCTGCACGGCTGGTACGATTTCCAGATGGAAGCGTATGAATGGAAGCAGAATCGGATGTATCCCCTTGTACAAAGGAAAATCCGTTCCGGTGCCGGATAGGGGATCAGGCGAGTTACAGAAAGGAACATGTTTTTGGAATTCTCGTGTGAAGCTTGAAATCTATGTGCCCGAAAAAGATCTTGACCGCCTTCGGATGGCGTTGAACGATTTGGGGGCATGTCGTGTTGGGGCGTATGACAACTGTTCATCGGTCGTTACGGTCACCGGCACTTGGCGTCCCCTTTTAGGAGCCAGTCCATACGATGGAACCGTTGGCGTACTTTGCCATGGAGCGGAGTGCAAGCTGGAGGTGGTCTGCCCGCGAAAGTTGGCTGCACAGGCGGTGGAGCTGGTTCGCAGGCTGCATCCCTATGAGGAGCCGGTTATCCATGTCCTGCCACTGTTGGATTTATAAGCTCAGGACGGTTTTACAAGTGGACGGAAGTTTGCCGCCCATTTATAAAATCGCCCCGTGTGGTTCGCATTTCAACGTTTCCCGGTCAGACGTGTGGGATTGCGACGAGGTTTTCGGAGAAGAACCGTTACAATAGGAGAAAAGACCGGTTTCGGAATATCCGCAATTCAGACGACACCCGTTAAGGGAACGATTTTAAGGAGTGTGTTAAGAAAATGGGCAGACTTTTTGGCACGGACGGCGTCAGAGGCGTCGCAAATTCGGAACTCACCTGTGAAATGGCAATGAACATTGGCCGGGCTGCAGCCATGGTGTTGACGGACAACAACCACCGGCATCCCAAAATTTTGATCGGAAAAGATACGCGCATTTCCTCCGATATGTTGGAAAACGCCATTACAGCGGGATTGTGCAGTGTAGGGGCGAACGTCGTACAGCTTGGTGTGGTACCGACCCCGGCTGTCGCCTTCTTAGTGGGCAAGTATAAGGCGGACGCAGGCGTTATGCTGACAGCTTCCCATAATCCGTGTGAATTTAATGGCATCAAAATTTTTAGCGGGGATGGATATAAGCTGCCGGATGCGCTCGAAGAGCAGATCGAGGCGATTGTGCTCGATCATGCGGATACCCCTCCGGTTCCCACGGCAGGTGACATCGGAAGCGTCACTTCAGCGCCCAATGTAGTGCGCGATTATGTAGATCATATCAAGAGTACGGTTCCGTTTGCGTTGACCGGTATGCGCATTGCCATCGATTGTGCAAATGGCGCGGCGTCCCGCACCGCGGAATTGCTCTTTTCGGAATTGGGGGCAGAATGCCATATGTTGGCCAATCAGCCCAACGGTGTGAATGTCAATGACAACTGCGGTTCTACACATATGGAAAATCTGATGAGCTTTGTCAAAGAGAACCATCTGGATGCAGGGATTGCATTTGATGGGGATGCAGACCGCTGCCTCGCGGTAGACGACAAGGGCCAACTGGTGGATGGAGACTTCGTGATGGCAATTTGCGCTGCGGATATGAAGTCGCGCGGCAAGCTGGCGAAAAACACCGTTGTGGGTACCATTATGACCAATATGGGTTTCACACGTTTTTGTGACGAAAATGGCCTGCATTTTGAAGCCGCGACGAAAGTGGGCGACCGCTATGTGTTGGAAGAAATGCAGCTGGAAGGGTATAATTTTGGCGGAGAGCAGAGCGGCCATGTTATTTTCTTGGATTTCGCCACGACGGGAGATGGCCAGCTGACAGCGGCTCAGCTGTTGAGCATTGTACACCGCCGTGAGGCAAGGCTTTCCAGTTTGGCAACATTGATGACCCGCTATCCACAGGTGATTGTCAATGTGCAGGTGGGGCCGGAAGGAAAACTGCACTTCTATACAGACAGCGAAGTGAAAGATGCGATTGAGAAGGCAAAAGAGAAGCTTGGAACCAGCGGACGGATTGTTGTGCGTCCTTCGGGAACCGAACCGCTTCTGCGCGTGATGATTGAAGGGGAGGACCTGGAGTACATCAATGTGCTCGCAAATTCGGTGGCAGATGTTCTCCGCGAACGGTTGGCTTGATATATTTTGTAGAATCTATTTAAAATATAACGGATAGTATTAAAAATTGACGGATAAGAGAGGGTTTGCTTTGAGAGCGGCAGCATGGAAGGACTATGAATTGATCGATACATCCGGTGGAGAGCGGTTAGAACGATGGGACAATATCATCCTCATCCGGCCGGACCCGCAGATCATATGGAATACGCCGCGCAAAAACCCGCTTTGGCGGGAAGCGCATGCGCGTTATCAACGTTCGAATACGGGCGGCGGCCGTTGGCAGGAGTATCAAAAAGTTCCATCCATGTGGAAGATTCGCTACGGAGAATTGACCTTCCAGCTCAAAACAATGGGCTTTAAGCATACGGGAATCTTTCCAGAGCAGGCAGTGAACTGGGATTTTGCTATGAAAAAAATCCGCGCGGCGGGCCGCCCTATAAAGGTTTTAAACCTATTTGGTTATACGGGGGCGGCCTCGCTCGCCTGTGCAAAGGCAGGAGCGCAAGTTTGCCATGTGGATGCTTCGAAAGGGATGGTTGCCTGGGCGAAGGAGAACGCGGCGGCCTCCGGTCTGGCGGACCGGCCGGTTCGCTGGCTGGTGGATGATTGCATGAAATTTGTTCAGAGAGAGCAGCGCCGTGGCAATCACTACGAAGGGATCATCATGGACCCGCCTTCCTATGGCCGCGGCCCCGGCGGTGAAGTTTGGAAGCTGGAAGAACAGCTGTATGCGCTAGTAGAAATGTGTATACCGATTATGTCTGAAAATCCGCTGTTCTTTTTGCTGAATTCCTACACGACAGGTTTGTCCCCAGCTGTAATGGAATACTTGCTGGGGGTGTTATTGCAAAAACGTTTTGGCGGGAAGGTATCCTCCGGAGAGATCGGCCTGCCGGTTACGGAGAGTGGGTTGGTTCTTCCTTGTGGAAGTACAGCTATTTGGGAGTCTTAATTCGACAACAGATAGTATTATTTTACTAAATTTTAACATCTTGGATTTGGGAGAGTGTGAAATGAAGTATATTGACAAGGCGCATTGGAGCCGAAAGGATCATTTTGACTACTTTCGTACCTTTAGTTATCCCCATTTTAATCTTTGTGCCAATATGGACATTACGCTATTTTCACACTTTGTGAAACAGCAGAAGCTTTCCTTCTTCGCAGCGTTCCTCTATGTGGCAAGCCGGGCGGCCAACGCGATACCGGAGTTTCGCTACCGTATTCGAGGGGAGGATATTGTGGAGCACGACGAGGTGACGCCCTCTGTCACGGTGCTTACCCGGCACGATACCTTTAGCTATGTAGCAATACCGTGGCAGGAGGACTTCCACGCATTTGTGGCAGATGCCAGGACGCGAACACAGGCGGCTAAAAATGGGGACGCCTGTATTGAGGACGAGCCCGGGCGGGATGACCTTCTGTATGTGACATCCATTCCATGGGTTTCCTTCACTTCGTTGACGCATCCCATTCAGATGAATCCGGTGGACAGTATTCCGCGAATCTCTTGGGGAAAGTATTTTCCCCAGGGAGATCGGACCCTTTTGCCGCTTTCTGTGCAGGGACATCATGCTTTGCTGGATGGACTGCATGTGGGGCAGTATTTTGCTTGGGTGCAGGAATGGTTGGATACGCCCGAAAAGTGGGCAAAATAGGCGGCGGTTGACGCAATCGCTCAAATACAGGGAGTAAAAACAGATGGCTTTTATACAAACAAAGGACCTAAAATTCACCTACGATGAGGTGGAAGACGGCGAAACCCGCCAGGTGCATGAGGTACTCAAGGGTGTGAACCTGGAGATCAAGAAGGGGGAGTTCGTCGCACTTTTGGGACACAACGGTTCTGGAAAATCCACCATCGCCAAGATGTTCAATGCCATGCTGCTGCCTGCCGGCGGCAGGGTGTATGTGGAGGGGATGGACACGCTGGACGAAAGCCTTTTATATGAGATTCGCCGCCGCGTGGGCCTTGTGCTACAGAACCCAGACAACCAGTTGGTGGCCAGCATTGTCGAGGAGGATGTGGCGTTTGGCCCGGAGAATCTCGGCATAGCGCCGGAAGAGATTCGCCGCCGTGTGGACGACGCCCTTAAGGCTGTGGAAATGTACGATTACCGCCTCAACGCACCTTATAAACTTTCGGGTGGCCAAAAGCAACGCATCGCTATTGCGGGGATCATCGCCATGCAACCGGAATGCATCGTGCTGGACGAACCAACGGCCATGCTGGACCCGCGTGGACGGGAAGAGGTGCTGCGGACCATCCATAAGCTGAATCAAGAAAAGGGGATCACAATTGTTCTGATTACCCACTACATGGACGAAGCAGTGCAGGCAAGCCGGGTGGTTGTGATGGATAACGGGCAGATTCTATTGCAGGGAACACCGGAAGAAGTATTCGCACATGTGGAATTGCTGAAAAAACATAAGCTGGATGTTCCACAGGCCACGGAGCTGATTTACCGCTTGCGCGCAAGCGGTTATCCGCTGCCGGAGTGTGTACTCAATGAAGAGGACTGCGTGGCTGCATTGGAGCGGATTTTAAAAGAGCCGGTTGGCGACGAATTTTCCGGCAAGAAATAAATAGATCCGCAGGTATCCGTATGAAACGGAATCTGACGGAGGTTTGGAGAAAGCACTATGGCGATTATCGAGACAAGGGACCTGACATACACATATGGAACGGGCACGCCGTTTGAGAAGATGGCGGTGGACCATGTGAACCTCTCCATTGAGCAGGGAGAGTTCATTGGCGTGATCGGGCATACCGGCTCTGGAAAATCTACGTTGATTCAGCAACTCAATGGACTTTTGCGCCCAACCTCGGGGACAGTCCTGCTGGACGGGAAAGACATCTGGGCGGAACCCAAAAAAATTCGGGCAGTACGCTTTCGGGTGGGGATGGTGTTTCAGTACCCGGAACACCAACTTTTTGAGGAAACCGTCTTAAAGGATATCTCCTTTGGGCCGTCCAATATGGGGCTTGAGCCGGCAGAAATTGAAAAACGAGCGCGCGATGCGGCGAAATTTGTCGGATTGAAAGATGAACTTCTGGAAAAAAGCCCCTTTGAGCTTTCCGGCGGGGAAAAACGCCGTGCGGCGATTGCCGGCGTGATTGCAATGGACCCGGACGTTTTGATTTTGGACGAGCCTACAGCGGGGTTGGACCCGCGCGGCCGCGATGTGCTTTTGTCGCAGATTGTGAATTATCACGAGGTTCGACACAATACAATTCTTCTGGTTTCCCACAGCATGGAGGATATTGCGCGAACCGCGGATCGGATTCTGGTGATGAACGCGGGAAAGGCGGCCATGTTTGATGAGACGGAGAACGTTTTTGCGCGTGGGGAAGAGCTAGAGCAGATGGGGTTGCGGGTTCCACAGATCACAAAGATTCTTGGAATGTTGAAAAAGGATGGGTATCCGGTGGGAACGGCCCTTACGTTGGAACAGGCGATCAAACAGCTGATGCCTCTGTTGGAGGAAGGAGGACGCACGCATGGTTAGAGACGTCACTCTGGGACAGTATTTTCCCGCCAAATCGGTAATCCATCGTTTGGACCCGCGGATTAAGGTTATACTTCGACCTTTTTATTTATTGTATTTGTCTTTGTTGCGCGCAACTTTGCCGGATTATTTCTCATGATCGCGCTGGAAATAGGCGTGATGGTGAGTTCCGGGGTTCCGGTCAAGCAATACTTTAAGAGCCTGAAAGCAGTGCTGTTTATCGTCATTTTTACCGGTGTCCTGAACCTGTTTTATGGGACAGGAGAGCCGTTGGTGACGCTGTTCGGTTTTATGCAGATCACTATGAACGGCATTCAAAATGCGATTTTTATTGCAATCCGTATCATGAGTTTGATCCTTTTCAGCGCTGTGCTGACCTTTACAACGACGCCTACAGAGTTGACAGACGCTTTAGAGCGCATTATGCGGCCGTTAAAGGTGTTGCATGTCAAAGTCCACGAAATTGCCATGATGATGACCATTGCACTGCGCTTTGTCCCAACGCTTCTTGAAGAGACGGACAAGATCATGAGCGCACAGAAGGCGCGCGGCGCCGATCTGGAAAGCGGTGGGCTGATGCAGCGGATCAAGGCGCTGATTCCGATCTTGATTCCCCTTTTTGTGTCTTCCTTCCGCCGGGCATATGATTTGGCCATGGCAATGGAGTGTCGTTGCTATCATGGAGGGGAAGGCCGGACGAAGATGAAACAGCTGCATATGGCCACACGCGACGGCTGGGCGATTGCAATCTCGGTGGCAATTTGTGCTCTGGTTATCGTATTAAACCTATTTGTGCCGGCAACTTTGTGATGTTATCATTCCCGAGAGGAGGAAAAGCGTATGCGCAATCTTTTGTTGACACTCTGTTACGATGGCGCACAGTACCATGGTTGGCAAATTCAAAATAATGCGGTTTCGGTGCAACAGGTGTTCCAAGAGGCGCTTTTCAAGATCACCGCAGAGAAGCCGGAAATCAAGGGATGCAGCCGTACGGATTCGGGTGTGCATGCCAATCAGTACTGTATCAGCCTGAAAACAGCACATTCCATTCCCTGTGAGCGGTTGCTCAACGCTTTAAATCACTTTTTGCCAGAAGACATTGCCGTACAGGACTGCCGGGAGGTGCCAATGGATTTCCATGCGCGCTATTCCTGCCTCGGCAAGGAGTATATTTATAAGATTTGGAACGAACCGGTCCGCAATCCTTTCCTGCGGAACCGGGCGCTTCATTATTGGTATCCTTTGGATTTAGACCGGATGAATGCAGCGGCAGTCCATTATATTGGAAGGCATGACTTTACATCGTTCTGTACGTCGGATGCCCGCGAACGCGGCGATATGTGCCGGACGGTTACGCGCGCAAACATTCAGAGGGATGGGGGTTTAGTGACCTTTACTGTGGCGGCCGATGGCTTTTTGTACAACATGGTGCGGATCATGGTGGGGACGCTGCTGTATGTGGCCCAAGATAAGTTACAGCCGGAACAGATTCCAGAGATTTTGGCTGCACGTGACCGTACGACGGCAGGACCAACCGCCCCCCCGTGTGGTTTGTATCTGAACCGCGTGTTTTATGGAGAGGGACCAGTATGAGCCAGGGAAAACGCTTTGCCACGGGCGAGATCGATGTGGCCAAACACGACCGCCATGCCGAACAGATTGCCAAACGGCGTGCCAAGCGCCGCGAAAAACAAAACCGCACGCATAAAATTCCTGGATGGGTTTATAGGGTTCTGCTCATATTGATTTTAAGCGTGGTTGGGATGTTGTTGTGGTTTAACCGGCAGAATCTGGCCCCTGACCGAGTAATGGAATGGGTGCAGGACCGCGTGGTAGGCATTGGCGTAGGGGATGGATTTCCACAGCCAATTGCAGGGACGGTTGTGGAACCAAAAAACTTTCTTTCTGTGAATAAGGAACTCATTGTGGTGAGCGATACGGATTCTTTCGATCTACAATTCCTCAGCAAAAGAGCTGGCAAGCCGTCAGCACAGTTTCAGTGAACCAGTGATGAAGACAAATGGTTCCCGCACGTTGATTTATAATTTGGGTGGGACTGGTTATCAGATTGAGAGCCGTACAAAAACCATCGCCAAACAGAACGCAGAGGGAAATATCTTTGCAGGTTCATTGTCCGAAGATGGGCATTATGCCTTTGCGACCCAGGCAGACGGCTATTGTGGAAAGTTGACTGCCTATAAGCCGGACGGAAAGGCCAAATTCCAGTATTGGTTTGCAGATTATTATCCCACCTCGATCGCGTTGGACCCATCTGGCTCCCATGCAGCGGTCACAGCGTTATCTGCGTTGGATGGTGGGTTGACGTCTGCGGTATATCTGCTAGATTTTCATTCGGAAGAGGCGGTTGAACCGTTCGCTGCCTATACGGAAAATATGATGTTGGATTCCTATTGGAGTGCTGACGGGACAGTCTCTGCAATTGGAGATAAAATGACCGCGATCATCAATACAACGACACAATCCAAAGTTAATTACGACTATCAGGGCATGCAGCTTTCGGCATATACTGTGGACAGTGGCCGGACAGTGCTCTGTTTGGCCGCGTTTGACAGTGCGGCGAGCAGCCGGGTGGTGGTGTTGGGCGGCGATGGCAAGGAACTAGCCAGCCTTTCCGTTCCCGGAGAAGTTCGCTCGGTTTCGCTCTATGGGGATACCGTAGCAGTCCTGGTCAATGGAACGATCTACGCTTATTCCGCAGTAGGGGGAAATCCGGTTGCAACGGTGGATGCGGGAAACGATGCTAAGGCCGTGGCGCTGGCCAGTGAGAGTAAGGCTTATGTACTTGGTATTTCAGAACTTCGTTATGTCGATCTCAATGCAGGTTAAGCCCGGGAACCGCATGCAGCCTTAGTGAACGGAATATGAACATTTGAACGAAAACTTGTGTTTATCGCCTTTTTGTGCTATATTAATCTGGTGATTTCCGTACTTCCCTTTCAGAAGGAAGTGGCTTTCGGGAAAATTGGATGACATTGGGAGGAAACGAGTGGGGCTGGTATTGGACGCCGCTTTTGCGGCGATTGTACTTTGTTTTATCGTCGCCGGTTATCGTGCCGGCTTGATGCGTACATTGGTAGAATTTGTTGGGTATTTGTTCGCAGTGGTTGCCTCAGTAGTGCTCGCGGGCCTGGTGGCGGACGGGTTGGCAGATCTGTTTCTACAGGCACGCAGTCCTTCGCCAGCGGAATACTATTTTTTGCGTGTAATTGCCACTGCAATCGTATTCGTTCTGCTGCAAATGTTGGTACGGATCACAGCCTCGGCAGTCAGTGCTGTTTGCCGTCTGCCTCTGTTACATTTGGCCAACAGCCTGTTGGGCGGTTTGTTTGGGGCATTTAAGGGTGTCGTTGTTGTTCTGCTCTTGTGCTCTTTCGTGCAGTTGGCAGGTCCTATTTTCGAATTGGAGAATGGCCCCTTGGACGAACAGGAGCTTTTTACCACCTCGTATATTTTTCATTTTGTTTCTGCGCATAATCCGGTTTATTCCCTGTTCCACGTGGAAGACTTTTTGAAAGGGGTCGGAGGCGCCTTGTAAGCGCTGAAACAGCGCGTGCATATTTTGCAGCGGACTCTGTCGCATCCGGCGGCATCAGCCCGGAAAGGCTTGTGAGGAATGAAAAACTGGAATAAGAATATCAATGTACCAAATGCACTTTCTCTGTTTCGAATTGTGCTGATTGTGCCGTTTGTCTATTACTTTTTACACGATCAGATCGTACCAGCTGCCGCCTGCCTTGTTCTCTCCGGGCTTTCGGATATGTTTGATGGCATGATTGCGCGAAAGTTCCATCAGATCACCGAGTTAGGAAAAATGTTAGATCCAGTTGCCGATAAGCCTGACACAGGGGACAGTGGCTGTATGTTTGGCAATTGAGCAGCCGGTCTTGATTCCACTTTTAGCGATCTTTATTGTTAAGGAACTTTTGATGTTGGTGGCAGGATCTTCTTGGTCCTGAAAAAGAAGAAAAGGCCCACCGGCTCCAAATGGTATGGCAAGGTGGCAACCATTCTTTTTTATTTTTCATTTGTCGTCATTGTGTCCCTAAAGGGGTTTTTCCAGATCGAAAACCTCGCAGTGACGGTCACGTTGCTTTCTGTGACAGCGGCATTTATGATCTATGCTTTTATCCAATACTTTAAGATTTTTTTGCAGCTTCTGCATTCTACAGACCCGAAAGATGCCATCGATTTGAAGGCGGATATTCGTGCCAAAAAGTCTGCAAAGAAGCAATAATTTGACAATTAACGCCGTCCGAAGGCCGCGGACGGCGTTTCCGAATATTCCAAGGGGATGGTTCGGCCGCACTTGGATGGTATCCACTCACTGGGTACAGATCAGTACAAACCAGCCATTGGTGAAATTTCCGGTTGGTTGTTCCCCGGAACCTTTTATATTTTTAGAAAAAGAAGTGATTGCAATATGATGATGTGTTCGAGATGTCATAAGCGCCCGGCTGTCGTGTTTATTTCGCCCACGGTAAACGCACAGGAGAGCAAGGGGCTTTGCCTGGTTTGTGCCAAGGAACTGGGAATTAAACCGGTGAATGATTTGATGGAAAAAATGGGGATCACAGAAGAACAGATGGAGGCAATGGAGTCCGAGTTCAGCAGTCTGATGAACCCAGAGAGCAACAATGAGAACAGCGAAGAAGGTTTTACGCCCGGTGGTGCAGCGACTTTCCCATTTTTACAAAATATCTTTTCGGATATGGCGAATCCGCAGAAGAGCAGCGGGGAGACGCCGCCCCCTCCGTCTGCGCCAAAGCGTGACAAGCGCGAAAAGCATAAGACAAAGCGCAAGGCGTTGGATACGTATTGTACCGATTTGACTGCAAAGGCGCGCAAGGGTGAAATTGATAAGATTATTGGAAGGGATAAGGAGATTTCGCGGGTGGTACAGATTTTGAGCCGCCGCACAAAGAATAATCCCTGTCTGATCGGCGAGCCCGGCGTAGGCAAAACAGCGGTTGCAGAAGGATTAGCATTGCGAATTGCCTCTGGCGATGTCCCAGCGCGCTTAAAGTCCAAGGAGATTCATCTCCTCGACCTCACTGCGCTGGTGGCAGGGACCCAGTTCCGAGGCCAGTTTGAAAGCCGCATTAAGAGTTTGGTCGACGAAGTAAAAGCAGAGGGAAACATTATCCTGTTTATTGACGAAGTGCACAACTTGGTAGGGACTGGGGATGCAGAGGGTTCGATGAATGCGGCAAATATTCTCAAGCCCGCTCTATCCCGCGGTGAAATCCAGGTGATTGGCGCTACAACCTTTGTGGAATACCGCAAATACATTGAGAAGGACGCGGCCTTAGAGCGCCGCTTCCAGCCTGTAACCATTGCAGAGCCGTCGGTTGATGAAACGGTGGATGTATTGATGGGTATTAAATCCTATTATGAGTCGTATCATCGTGTACGCGTGCCGGATACCCTGGTGCGCCGTACGGTGGTCCTTTCAGAGCGTTATATCAACGACCGTTTCCTTCCCGACAAGGCCATTGATCTGTTGGATGAGGCCTGTGCCTGTGCAGCTCTGCGCAATCTCCCGATGGCCGAATATGACCGTTTGACCGCAGAACTGGAAAAGATGCGGCAAGACGAGGACGATATAACGAATGATGGTGGAGAGATCGATTATGAAGCGCTTGCAAAGTTGCGCTATGAGATTTCTCAGGCGGATGAAAAAGTGAAGGAACTCGCTCCAGCGGCTTTGGGCGCGGAGGTTGAGGAGGCGGATCTGGCCAAGGTGATCGAGCTTTGGACGGGGATTCCTGCCAGCCGTATCCAGGAAAATGAGCTTAAAAAGCTTGCTGATCTAGAGAGCGTATTGAACACCAAGATTATCGGCCAGCAGGAAGCGGTTTCCGCAATTGCAGCTGCGATTCGCCGTAGCCGGGTACAGATCAGCCCTCGCCGCCGGCCTGCGTCCTTTATTTTTGTTGGCCCGACCGGGGTGGGAAAAACCGAATTGGTGAAGGTGCTCTCTCAGGAACTTTTCGATACCCCAGAGACTTTGATTCGCCTAGATATGTCGGAGTTCATGGAGAAGCATTCGGTGTCCCGGATCATCGGTTCGCCTCCGGGGTATGTCGGATACGATGAGGCTGGACAGGTGACCGAAAAGGTTCGCCGCCGTCCGTATTCGGTTCTTCTGTTCGATGAAATTGAGAAAGCGCATCCGGACGTCATGAATATTCTTTTGCAAATTCTCGACGAGGGCCATATTACGGACGCCCATGGACGCAATGTCAATTTTGAGAATACGGTCATAGTGATGACCTCAAACGCCGGCAGTGAGAAAAAGGAAGGGGCGCTCGGCTTTGCGCGCAGTGATGCCGATGTAACGAAGGAAAAGGCAATGAAAGCGCTCTCCGAATTCCTGCGTCCGGAATTTCTCAGCCGTGTAGATGAAGTGATTGTCTTCCGCCAGCTCACGGTAGAGGATTTTGAGAAGATTGCCGCCCTGATGTTGGATGAATATGTACTTTCTCTCAAGGAACGTCATATTCGTTTTGTTTACGATGAAAAGGCTACCGGCTGGTTGGCAAAACATGCTATTGGCGGAAAAAGCGGTGCGCGCGATCTGCGCAATTTGATTCGGCGTAAGGTGGAGGACCAGATTGCCTCCTTGGTGGTGGAGCACTTCGAACAGCCATTGTTTGGTATTGCATTGACAGCGGATGAAGAATTGCGGATGGAAACGATGGAATAATAAACGAGTCAACGGAATCTCTTTAACGATAAAGAGCTTGTTTGGCGTTAGCGTATGAACACAGATTCAGATTCGGCCATATGGGGGCCTCTCGTATGGCCGTTTTTGGTCGGTATGTAGACCGGCATTCTTACAAGTTAGAGGATATTTTCTTTTCATTTGCCCTCGAAAATTACTTGAAATTCTTGACAAATCCTGCTGGACTGTGCTATACTTATTTCCGTCGCAAAATGCGAGTGTAGTTCAATGGTAGAACCCCAGCCTTCCAAGCTGGTCGTGTGGGTTCGATTCCCATCACTCGCTCCAATTGCATGCGCCAATAGCTCAGCTGGATAGAGCAACTGCCTTCTAAGCAGTAGGCCAGGGGTTCGAGTCCCTTTTGGCGCGCCAATATGGTGGATGTAGCTTAGTTGGTTAAAGCGCCAGATTGTGGCTCTGGAGATCGTGGGTTCGAGTCCCATCTTCCACCCCACTTAAAAGTTGCACCTGCGGGTGTTTGCTGAGCACGGGACGGACAGGCAGTTCGGTCCCGTGTTGTTATATACTGGGTTGTAGCCAAGGGGTAAGGCAACGGACTTTGACTCCGTCATTCCGCGCGTTCGAATCGCGCCAGCCCAGCCACGCCTGCGATGAGCAATTGCTCATCGCAGGTTTTTTTGTTATATTGTTGATATAGGGTAGAAGAAAAAATCGCCCTCTTCTATGGAAGAATTCATTGGATAACGGTTGTGGTTCTGTGCTACACTATACGCGTCGCTAAGAGTGGAGAACTTTTGAATGAAGGTGAACCGGATGAAATTGTTGATGAGCGATCGACCTTTGCCTTTTGTGACCTTTTCAGATGAAGCGTATCGTTATGTGGATTTGAGCAGCTTAAAGATTTCCAACTGTGTAGGATGTTTTGGCTGTTGGGTGAAAACACCGGGCAAATGTGTGATCCGGGATGATGCGGCAAAGGTCTATCCCTTAATTGCCAAGAGTGAATCTGTCATCTATGTGACACATGTTAAATATGGTTCTTATGATACGGTCATGAAAACCATGTTGGAACGTGCAATACCGATTCAGCAGGCTTTCATTCGGTTGTATCATGGCGAGACCCATCATATTCAGAGGGCTGTAAAGGAAAAAGAAGCGGTCATTGTGGCGTATGGCGATGTTTCCGAAGAAGAGAAAGCATTATTCAGGCGGCTGGTTGAACGAAACGCCAATAATATGCTATTTCGTTCGCACCAGATTCGCTTTGTCGCGGAAACAGAGCTGGAAACCGCAGTGAAAAAGGAGGTGGCGGTATGGGACGCTTGCTGATTGTAAATGGAAGTCCCCGGGTGCCGCATTCCCATTCCAAACAGATCGCGGAGCTGTTCCAGACTTTTTGGGGTGGGGAGGTCTCCAAATACAATGTGACAGCCAAAAAACATGCGGGAATCTGTGAGCAGATTGGAACCTATACAGATCTACTCTTTGTATTTCCTTTGTATGTGGATGGGTTGCCTGTAACACTGATGCATTTTTTGAAGGAAATGGAAAATCATCCTGTTTCGCCCAAACCGGTTGTACATCTGATTATCAACTGTGGTTTCCTGGAACCCGAACAAAACCGGGTTGCATGCGACATGGTGCATTTATTCTGTAAACAGAATGGATACCCTTTTGGGTCTTCTCTTTGGATTGGAAGTGGAGAAGCAATTTTGGAAACACCATTTGCTTATTTTGTGAAACGGAAACTCAAAAAAATGGCCACAAGTATAACGACAGGCAAGCCTGTGCAACAGATG
This sequence comes from Anaeromassilibacillus sp. SJQ-1, assembly GCF_046693725.1. Taxonomy (NCBI): domain Bacteria; kingdom Bacillati; phylum Bacillota; class Clostridia; order Eubacteriales; family Acutalibacteraceae; genus Anaeromassilibacillus; species Anaeromassilibacillus sp. SJQ-1. The sequence goes on from NZ_JBKEIV010000036.1 coordinate 15,881, forward strand.
GTCACTATGCCGTTGCCGAAGAGGGCCTTTCTAAAGGAATCGACGAAGTATTGGATTCGATACGGTGAAAAAAACGGGGTTACCAAGCAACAGATGGAAACGATGGAAATCGAATCAGTCGGCATTTGAGAAAAGCCTGGTCCATTCGTTTGAAAAGTGTGGTATGATATAAGAAACTTACCCCATAAGGGATCAAAGCACGAGGATAAGGAGGTTTTTTCGATGGATTTGCTGGAAGTAATGCAGAAGCGGCGCAGTGTAAGGGCTTATACAGATCAATCCATTCCAATGGATACGTTGGAAAAGGTGATTCAAGCGGGCTTGCTTTCCGCATCCAGCCGTTCCATTCGTCCGTGGGAACTGCTGGTTGTCCGAGAGAAAAAGACATTAGATGCGATGTCGCAGTGCCGGATTGGTTCCGCAAAGATGCTGAAACAGGCGAGTTGTGCGATTGTTGTATTGGCCGACGAAAAAAAGTCGGATGTATGGGTGGAGGACTGCTCCATTGTCATGGCGAATATGCACCTGATGGCGAATTCCCTGGGGATTGGCAGCTGTTGGATTCAGGGAAGACTGCGGGAAGCCCTGGATGGAAGGAGCACAGAGGACTATCTGAGAAGCTTATTACATTTTCCGTCTCATATGCGTTTAGAGGCCGTTTTATCCATGGGAATGCCGGCGGAATATCCGGAACCATATACGATCGAATCGCTTCCCAATGAAAAGGTTCATTGGGACATATTTTGATAGACTTTCCGCGATGGTTGTGCGGTATGGGGTCTACAGAAATGGAAGAGAAAATGAATGTGTGGCATTAAAACCCTATTTAGATGTTTGGAAAACCGCGTACAGTTGCCTCGTGCGCAGTTTTCCGAGAGAATCTGTCGGCTGATTTTGGCAGATGTATCAAAGAAAGTAGAATTTTTGTTGACATTTGCTTGATGTGCTGTTATAATAATTAAGCTGCATATGAATCATTAGCTCAGCTGGCAGAGCACCTGACTTTTAATCAGGGTGTCCGGGGTTCGAATCCCCGATGGTTCACCAAAAAAGGGACATCCATTTGGATGTCCCTTTTTGTATACAATGTTCATCGTTGATAATTATGTTGAGAAGAATCTGGCGGTGATGATATGGAGCGATTTCTATCCATCCTAAAATTGTGTGACGCTCCGGAATGGGCATGGTCCGCAGCGAATTGGTTCCATACAAAATGGGGTATCCCAGTAGAGGAATACGATAAAAGCATCGCGGAATCCATACAGAATCCGAGAAAGATCCCTCAGTGGTATCTGGTTTGTGATAGCCGGCAGCAGATTGTGGCGGGGTGTGGAATGATTGCCAATGATTTTCATAGGCGGACCGACCTGTTTCCCAATGTGTGTGCCCTGTATGTGGAACCATTCGCACGCAACCAGGGAGTTGCACGAAACCTGCTGGAATTTGTGAGGAAGGATGCCTTTGCATGTGGTTTCCATCAGATCTACTTGGTGACCGATCACGATCAGTTTTATGAAAAATGCGGCTGGTCTTTTTGGGGGATGGTTCCCTGTGAGGATGGGAGCCCCATCCGTATGTATGTTGTGGAAACCATTGGGGAATAGGACGGTTGCTCAATATTGCGATTTTGGTAAACGATAATGAGGGAAAAAAGCCCTTTTTAGGAGATAAATTGAGTGGGGATGTCCGTGAGAGAACCGATCAGTGAATGGCCTTCGGTTTATCATCTTTATAAAAGAATGGCTTGTGAGATTAGAGGGAACAGCCATTTTTTAAAACAGGGTAGATAATAAAGAACACCCGAACCCCGGCTGGTTAGGCCGCATGGCGGGTGTTCTTTTTATATTCCATTTTATTTTATATGGGAGTGGATTGAAATTGTCCAGCATAGGCAGGATTGGTTAGGCCAGCCTCCGTTACCCTCCATGCGGAGGGTGTGTTTTCAAGAACGCTCTTGAATTGGAAGGGCACATAGAGTTTGAAAAGCACATCCGAATCGCAAAGGATTCATTCCATTGGATAACGAAGCCCCCAGTCCTTACGCAGACGATCCATCAATCCCATCATGTGCAATGTTTCTGCATGGGGCATCTCTGGACATTCGAGCTTTCCGGCCGCGATTGCCCGTGCGCAGGAGCGCACTTCGTATTCGTAACCGCTGATCTCTACAGGGCACGGGTAGATGTGCGGACTGTCTTCTCCATCAACAAAAAGCTGAATCTCCTCTGCGTGCCAAAAACTTGGCAGGACCAAATGGCCTTTTGTCCCATAGATTACGGCTTCATTGCGTAAATTGCCGAGCATGGAGGTTGTGAGTGTAGCGAGCTTTCCATCCGCATATTCCAGAATGATGCTGTCCTGCGCATCAACGCCACGGTCCGATTGGATGCACCGGGAGGTCACCGCTGCAATGGAATCTCCAAAGGCAATGGAGGCGAGCGTCAGGGGATAGATTCCCATATCAAGCAAAGCGCCACCGGCCAGAGCCGGATTCACCAGTCGGTCATGCCAGGACAGTTCAAATCCAAAACAGGCCTCCATAGAGCAGACTCTACCGATTTTTTCTGAAGCCAAAAGGTCTTGTAGCGTTTGGACAAATGGCATGTAGCGTGTCCAGACTGCCTCTGTGATCAAGAGCCCTTTTTGCTCTGCCAATGTGAATACTTCTTCTGCTTGCCTGCGGTTGACAGTAAACGCCTTTTCGCAAAGGACATGTTTTCCATAATTTAGACAGAGCATTGCATGTTCGTAATGATGGGAATGCGGCGTGGCGATATATACGAGGTCTGTGCCGCCGTCTGCCAGCATGTCTTCATAGGAACCATAAGCTTTTGTAAAGCCATAGGTCTTTGCAAAGGCTTGCGCCCGATTTAAGTCGCGAGCCGCTACAGCATAGGAAGTCACATCATCCATTTTTGCAAGGGTTTCTGCCATTGTCGCCGCGATTCTTCCCGCGCCGAGGATGGAAACCTTGAGCTTGTCCATAAGAATACCTCCCAGTCTATTTAACGATCTAAGACTACCTTTATTATAAAAAAAGTCATTGGGTAACGCAATAGAAACGGGCAGAAAAAGGAATCACAGCAGAATCCTTCTTACATCATTCGTTATAAGAAAGACGCTTTCTTCTGCTTTTAAGCATTTAGAAAGCGTCTTTTGAATGGGAGGATTTGTGCATACTTCTATTACAGATTCGGTTGAAAAAGCTCCTTTTTTATCGGAGCGGTTCCCCGTTTTGTTCAGGCGATTTGCCTTCAGGGAGTCCGGAAACGTCCATATGGATTTTTTTGGTTGTCTTTCCTTCGAAGGTATTCGCGCGCATAACCTCCGTCATGTCGAACCCCACGGTGTCCTTCAAGGCCTCATTTACCGCCTTGAGAGCGCCGACGGTGTATCGAGCTACGTCGGCTGCGCCGCTTGCATCACCTTCTCTACCGGAACCGTCGATGATGGTAATATTCCCAATCTTCGCCATGGGTTCCGCAATGGCGCGGGCGATTTCTGGAAGTTTATCAATGACCATCTGTAGTTTACCGGCATCATTCATCTTAGCAAGAGCTTCTGCCTTCTTTTCCAGAGCTTCCGCCTCCGCAAGCCCCAGCTGCCGGACTGCCTCTGCCTGGGCCAGGCCCTGCTTTTCCGTCACGGCAGCCTGTGCAGCGCCCTCTTGACGAATCCGTTCCGCTTGCGCCTCTGCGTCCAGTTTTTTAGCTGCTGCTTGTGCAGCAGCATCCAATTTACGGGCTTCGGCCTCTGCCTCCGCCTTTTTAATCATAGCGATCTTCTGCGCTTCTGCAGCGAGTTCAGCCTTTTGCTTTTCAGCTTCAGACGGTTTGATGACGGTTTCCATCAGTTCGGCTTCTTTACGTTCGGCCTTCCGTTTTGCCAATTCGATGTTTTTCTGTTCCGCAGCAATTTGAATCTGGATCTCTGCTTCGCGGACTTCTCGTGCACGCTGTTCCTTAAGGACGTTTGCATCCATTTCCGTGTTAGTGATGTCTTTCAGGGTGACATTTTGTTGGATGTTGTAAGCGGCATCCGAAATGGCGCGTGTAGTTTGGCGTTCCTTCTCGAAGTTGAGCTTTTTAATATCAGCTTCCTTTTGCGCTTCTGCCATGCGCGCTTCCGCTTCCAAACGCGCCTGCTCTCCTGCACGGCGTGCTTCAGAGGTTTTAATCATGCTCTCTTTGATTGCTTCTGCCTGTGCAATTTCCGCATCACGCTTGACCGCAGCAATCTGCGGTTTGCTCAACGCTTCAAAATAGCCATTCTGGTCGCCAATCCCTTTGATTGTAAAGGATTTCAATTCCAGGCCCAATTCGGAGAGCTGATCCTCCGCCACCTCTTTGACACGCTCGGAAAACGTCTTGCGGTCTTTGTAGAGCTGTTCCGCAGTCATGTCGGCGATAATCTCGCGGAGACGGCCTTCACAGACATCCCGCGCAGTTTCCATAATATGCTGCTTGGTTTCCTCTTCACGGCCGCAGTTAAACTGCTCCACCGCGGAGCGAATCATGCTCTCCTCGTTTTTGATCTTGACAACGACTGTGCCGTTCGCCTCAATTGGAACAGCATCCGAGGTCAAAGTTCCCTGCATATTTACGTCAAAGCTGATGTTTTCCAATGTCACATAGTCGATTCGCTGTAGGACCGGAATGACCATAATGCCGCCGCCGGTGATGACCTTTGCGCGGCCTAATCCGGTCACAATCGCCGCCTTGTCAGCCGGAACCTTTTTCCATGTGGAAAAAATTGCAATCAGGATAATTAAAAGTGCTGCGACGACAATCCCAACGGTAATCAAAACTTCAGGCATAATCATTCTCCCTTCATTGATCCAAATGCATGGTCATCTGTTCCATGTCCTCCACAGGGCAAACGGTACAGATGCGCTTGTCAGGGTCTACCCCTACCACAAGGATTCGTTGCCCAACGGGGAGAATATCCTCCTCCACCCATGGGGCCAGCTTTGCGCTGAATGTCACCTTACTGCCGATGGCGCTGAGCATGGTGATCGTCCCAACAAAATCCTTGCGGATCTCCAGTTTTACAACTCCCTCCTTCCATTTTAGGTCCTGCATGGACTGTGCGAGAGGCCGGCTTTTTTTCAATGGACGGATCACATACCGGCCTAATAGGTAGCAACCAGCGATCCCAGCGATTGCGGCGATGGCAACACCGGCGAACGGAGGAAGTCCCAAAAGGCATAGGCGGCCGACTGCACCGAAAACGACCACGCCAAAACAAATGCTCATCAGATTGACCGGTGCCGGCCCGTCGAATCCAGAATCGCCGTCAAAGTCGAGATCGAGATCGAAAGCACTGCCGAGAGCACCAATCAACACATCCAGAAGTGGAACGGCTAGACCGCCCCCGATGCAACAGAGATAGATGATCTGCCACGTCTCCAGAGTCATAAAACCTCCCTCCCTTTTCTTTATTATACTCTTAAGAAAATATATCTCAATAAAAATTTTTGTTACTTTCATTACAAAAATATAATGATCCAAAGAGGAATGTAAGAATTTTTCACAAAGAATGATTTGCCAGTGAAAGACTTAAAAACGCAGACTTTGCTATAAAAAGCACCCAAAGGGAATACGAAAGGCAAATCCCTTTGGGTGTATGACGCAAAAATCAATCTTCTTTTTCGTGTTTCATCAACTTGGTGGGATCGGATAAAACATTCCGAGCTGCAATGGCGGCAGCCCCCAACAGGGCGGGGCTTTCAGGCAAACGGTTTACTTCTATGGTAATGTCGTTGTAGACCAATGGATTGATACAGGCGTGTACCTTGTCGCATACAATCTGGAGCAGAATATCCGGCGCCACCTCTGCCAATTCGTCTCCGATAACGATCATTCCGGGATTGAATTGGTTGATGAGGTTTACAATTCCAATGGACAAAAACTCACAGACTTTCTCATATTCTTCGCGTGCCACTCTGTCACCCGCCCGTACCGCTGCGGAGATATTTGCAGATGTCAGGCTATTTTTATCCAGGACAGAGGATTCTCCTGCCTGTAGGCGGCGGGTGATGTTCTGACAAAACACCAAAAATGAACAATACTTTTCCAAACAACCGCGGTTTCCACATTCACAGGGGGCACCGCGATAATTGATGGTGTTGTGACCAAACTCGCCGGCAATCCCGCGTTGGCCTAAAACAAGTTTTCCATCGGTGATGATACCGCAGCCGATGCCTTGGCCTGCCAAAACATAGATCATATTCCGGATACCGTACTCTTTGCTGCGATACCAGAGCTGTGCAAAAGCACTGGCATTTGCATCATTGGTTATGTAAATTGGAATATCGAACCCCTCAGTCAAAGCTTTTTTAATGGGGAAGTTCTGCCAGCCAGAAAGCTCTGTGACAAAGAGCAATTGATCGCGGTCTTCCCGGTAAGGTCCCGGCATGGCCATGCATACAGCAGGAATGTTCGTTGCAGCATTTTCGCGCCGAATATCCTGAATGGCGTTTCGAATACGAGAAATGGTATTTTGTACGTCATCGCGGGGACCGATCGGATACTCCTCCACCGCATAGACTTTTCCCGATAAACCGACAATACTGATATAAAAAGCCCGGCGTGTCATACGAATCCCGATGACCTTATACAGCGCATCGTTCAAGGTTACGCCAATGGACCGTCGCCCTTTGCATCCGCTCATCAACCCGGTTTCTACCACAAGGCCACACTCGATGAATTCCCCAATGATGTTGGTGATCGTAGCCTGTTTCAGCCCGGACAATTGAGCAAGCGTGGCACGGGAGCAAACGCCCTCCTGCCGCAATAGGTCTGCCACCAGAGCGCGGTTGATCAGCTGGCTCCTTTCCTGGTTAATACTTTTATGTGTGATGATTTCATTCATATCCAAAGACTCCTATACTCCCAAGTTTGTCTTTTTATACTATACACTTTTTGAAATTAAAATGCTTCTAGTTGAAAAATATCATCTATTTAGATGAAATATTAAACCTGCTTTGTGATCAAATCCAGCGCATTCATCTTAATAACTGTAATCCAAATGAATCCCGTGACCTTTCTTCACACTTTTCAAGAAATCGGGAACGACTTATCCAAATGAAAATGGGAAAACAAAATGAAGCGCAAATGCAAGAACGATACCAATTATTATCATGCAAATAGTGTTGATTGCAGTGTCGCGCTTCATCACGATGATTCCGCAAACAAAGACGAATAGCTCTAATATGGAGCGTACTTCAAAATAAATCCACCCATACACAAATGTCATATGAAACAAAACCGCAACAATTGCTGCTGAAATGACAAGAGATACATGCCCCTTTCCTTTTGCATACCAACAAACAAACGCTAATAATGGAGAAATAACTGTAAATCCAAACCAAATCATTGCATAGCTTGCCGGGAAAAAGCCAGCTATAAAAGCAGAATATAAATAATAGCTTGTAATCATGCCGAGAAAAAACAAAAATACATTTATCGCCGCTCTAAATGGCGAATGACTGTAAAGTGATATACATAAAGCAATTAACACCCAAATAGAAAATCTTCCCAAAAAGTTTCTGATGTCTAAATATTGAACGATAAAAGGCAATTCGTTTGATGCAGTCGTATCGAAAAATTTTGAGACAATCCCTAAAGCGATTCCAAAAATTAAAATAGCAAACGTATTTGTGATTTTTTTGCTCGTTGATATTTGCTTATCTACACGCCGAATACAATCTAAAAAAGACATATTGATCTCCTATAATATCCAATTATCCGACTTTTTAATCCCGAGATCATGATTGCTTTCCCATGTTCTACTGCTTATGTAGGACATCCTATTTCTTTATTTCCTTCCCTTGCATACGGAAAATGGCAATAATGTGGGCTATTTATTTTGACTCGAAATTCATAGCAGTCATCTTGGAGAGGAGCGAAAATATGGATACATACAAAAGGAGTAACGGTAGAATTGTTATTTGCCAGATGGTATCTTTGGACTTCCGGATTTTCATTTCTATACACTTGCATTTATGGCTCCTCTGTATCCAGAGAAGCGTCGGCTGGGGCTGCCAGGCAGTTTTTCTCCACTTGAAGGTCGGTAATGCCCTTTTTCTGCAGGAAATCGCGTGTCGCTGTGCGCAGGAGCGTATATACGACGGAAAAAAGTGGAACCCCCATTAGATCCCTGGGATTCCCCACAGGTTTCCACACACCAGGATGGCAAGCAATACCCAAATGCCGGGGAGGCCGATAGAAGTACCCACCACACGGGGATAGATCAGATTGCCTTCTACCTGCTGTAGAATCACTAGGAAAATCAGGAACCAGAGGCAATACAATGGGTCGATAATCAGTAGAATAAATGCGCCGATTGCCCCTCCGAGATAGGCGCCCAAAATGGGAATCAGGCTGGTCAAAGAGACGATCACGCTGATGAGCAGAGCGTATGGCAGCCGGATGATACTCATGCCGAGATAGCACAGGCAACCGAGAATCAACGCCTCCGTCACTTGCCCAGTGACAAAGCCAGAAAAGATATTGCTGGCAAGGCTGCCCACAGAAATCACCTTTTGGGCCCGTTTGGGAGGCAAAAAAGCGTACAATACGCGCTTTAAATTTTTGATGAGTTTTTCTTTACTGAACAGCATGTAAACGGCAAAGATCAAGCTCATCACAAAGGTGAGAACCCCGGACGCGACACCCATTGTAGCCGTTGCAACAGACCCCACTAAGTCCGTTGTGACTTGGGAGGCCTGTGTGAGAAACGAAGTCCAATCGATCTGCATAACGGTTTCTTTCAGTTGATCGAGATCGAATTTGGTGAGGACCTCGTTTAACCAATTTGTAAAAGTTACGACATAGCTTGGAATAGCGGCTGTTAGAATTTGAATGGAATTGGCCAGCTCTGGAACGACAAAGAAGATAATTCCGCCTAAAATCAGGAATACTGCAATAAAGGAGAAAAGGACGCAAATGCCGCGGCCACACTTCCGCCAAATCTTTGAATTTTTCCGTTTTAAGAATCCAAAGATGCGATCTTCAAATAGCTTTAACAGTACGTTGAGCACAAACGCAACCGCAATCCCAAGCAAAAATGGGCTGAACAACGAAAACAAGGTGCTCAAAAAGGAGCCAGCCTGCTCCAAATGAAAGACGATATAGATTAAGGCAACTGTAAAGGTTACCAGCAACATCGCTGCTTTTATGGTTTTTTGCGAAAATTTGGGATTGTCGATCCATTCCTTTAATTTCATACTCCATGCCTTCCTACACCTGAAATGTACGGGATACGCCGCCTTATCCTTTATTCAATCACACTCTACCGTATTCCCCTATGGATGTCAAGTTATTCCAGTTAAGAAATCTAGACGGATTCTTTTCTAAAGTATGTTGCGCGCGAAGGCTTGAAAAAAGTGCGATTCAAGGATATGATGAGAGAAACAGGATGAAACATCCTTGTTATAGAAAGAAGGGGTTTTATGGAACTAATGGAAGCAATCCGTGCGCGAAAGAGCTACCGGAATCAATTTGAAGACACGCCCGTACCCCGCAATGATCTTCGAGAAATTTTGGAAGCTGGTGTGGCGGCCCCCTCGGGCTGCAATATGCAGACAACCCAGTTTATCGGAGTGGACGATCCGGTCCTTGTCAAGCGGCTTGCGGAAATCTACGGAAAAGAATGGGCCTTGACAGCGCCTGCAGCAATCCTTGTGTTAACCAAGGAAACAATGTCTCCGAGTGGCGTTTCCTACCATATTCACGATTATTCCGCAGCGATGGAAAATCTTCTGTTGGCGATCACGGCGAAAGGATATGCCTCTGTATGGGTGGAAGGACAGATTCGAGGCGAACGCGCCAGAGAGATGGGCCGCCTTCTCGGAGTACCGGAGGAACTCACAGTAGCGGTGTATCTGCCAGTAGGGGTTCCGGCAAAGCCCATGGCGGAAGCAGTGAAAAAACCTTTTGAAGAGCGGGCGTGGTTTAACGGTTATCAAAAGGAATCGTAGGGCTTTCGATTGACAGAAAGGTGGCGGATGGTATGAATAAATGGTTTTCTTATGCAAATGAATATGTAAAGCAGTCCGATTGGAAGGACTTTGCCCTGGTCAAACTCTGCCTGTGCTCTGCGGGGGTTATGATTGGAATATCGCTGACAAAGAAAGCAAAGAAACTGGCGGCGTTCGGGGCCATGGCAGTATTCATTGCCACCTATCTCCCTTTGATAATCAAATTTTTGAGGATTGTGACAGCGGGACAAACACGAAACAAATCGTTTACACGCTGAACACGAGGAAAGGAAATCTGTGACCATCGAGACTGAACGACTACTCCTATGTCTTTTGAACGCGCGGCAGCTGCACCTGTGGTTTTCCGACCTGCCGGCCCTGGAACGTGAATGGGATTGCCATTATGATGGCGAGCCTGTAGAGGGCGTATTTCGAGAGATTGTGCAGCAGCAGTGGAAAATCACTTCCAGAGATCCACGAAACGCCCTGTTTCACAGCTTTTGGATTTTGCTGCGAAAGGCGGATCGCACAGTGGTAGGGACAATCGATTTTAAAGCGCCTCCGAATGCGCGCGGCGAAATAGAAATTGGTTATGGGCTGGGCGGCGCGTATGAGCGCCGAGGATATATGACCGAGGCAGTGAACGCTCTGTGCAACTGGGCGCTTCAACGGGAGGATGTCGAAAGCATCCTGGCAGAGACGGAGCAACAAAACCGCCCATCACAGAGGGTCCTACAGCGCTGCCAGTTTATTCTGGAACACGAAGGCCCTACCCTCTGGTGGAGAAGAAAAAAATAATCGTGTGCGGCGGTTGTCTGGAAAGGGCTTCGGCCGCGCTATTTTTAGGGGAATAATCCATCAATTGCTGAGGAGATGTTTTTTCTAAATTGCACTTGAGGCATATAAAGAAAGTATTCGATTTTAGGAAGGGGCAGAAGACCAAACGAAAAGCGCACAGCCACCTGGCAGTCAGGTGATTGTGCGCTTTATCCCCTGAAGAGCGTTTGAAAAGAATATAAAGGGAAGACTTTTGATTTGGGTGAAACAACTTCTTCGCCGGGAACAAACGATGCTTGGCCGACGAAACTTCACTCGAATACAGCGGCCGTGTATCCCCTTATTTCAGGAGGAGCTCTTTCTTTTCCAGAATGGCTTCTACAGCCGCACAAGCAGGGCAATCACAATATTTTGCGCCAGCAGCTTTGATCTCGTTTGCATGTGTGACAATGCCTTTAGCGGTATCCGCGCCAAAGTACTGCATACCAGCGTCGGAACTAGCAAAGCCAATTAAATTGTCGATCGGCATGATGTCCGCTTCGAGCTCTGCTACATACTTTTTGGCCTCAGCAGATTCTTTTTCAGTCCCGATCGCATCCAGCCAAGCCTGCGCGGCAGCTTTTGCTTCGCTGCAACAGGTGGGGGCGTTGATTAATTCACGCGTCTTTTCAACAACAACATCCAATGATTCTTTATTCATGATGGATTTTCCTTCTTTCTTATGAAATATATCTATATTCTAGCAGAATTCTTTCGCAATTACAATGCAAATTTACATTGTCAAAGGAAACTGCAAAAAAAAGGTTGACAAACCAACCGAATGTGGGATATATTGATACTAATAAAATTTCATAAGAAATCGTTGCTTTTAAGCATGATTTTGCGTAGATGGGGACGGAATGCATTCCTTTCGCCACAGAGAGCCGCCGGTTGGTGTGAGGCGGTGCGGAATTTGCAGGACATCGCCCCGGAGCAGGCGGCTGAACCCCTCATTTGGTGTAAGTAGGCGCGTCCGGTTTCTCACCGTTAGAGGAGAGTGTATTGCTAGATACACGTGAGCGGTTGCATTGTGCAGCACTTAGAGTGGTACCGCGGAGCTAAAATAGCCTTCGTCTCTAATAACAGAGATGGAGGCTTTTTGTTTTGTCTGCAAGAGGAAAACGATGTGTACAGGGTCTTTTGAAATAGGAATAACAGGAAGAGATTTGTCAGGAGGAATGGACTATGGTATTGACAGGGGCACAAATCATCATGGAATGCCTGCTGGAGCAGGGGGTAGACACGGTATTTGGGTATCCCGGCGGAGCGGTGCTCAATATTTATGATGCATTATATGAGTACCGGGACAGGATCAACCATATCCGTACAGCCCACGAACAGGGCGCGGCCCACGCGGCAGACGGGTATGCACGCTCCAGCGGTAAGACCGGCGTATGTATCGCTACATCGGGGCCTGGTGCAACCAATCTGGTGACAGGCATTGCAACCGCATATATGGATTCTGTCCCGGTGGTGGCGATCACCGGCAACGTCAATCTGGATTTGTTGGGCCTGGACAGCTTTCAAGAGGTGGACATCACCGGAATCACCATGCCGATCACCAAGCACAATTTCCTTGTCAAAGATGTTCACAAGCTGGCGGACACCATCCGGGAGGCATTTCGGATTGCCAATAGTGGGCGCAAGGGTCCCGTATTGGTGGATATTCCAAAGGACATCACAGCACAAAAGGTGGAGTTTCTTCCGCCAGCGCCACCGCTTCCGGAAAAGCATCATCTATTCCCGTTTGAGCAGCGTTTTGAACAGGCTATGCAAATGTTGGAAAAGGCGGAGCGTCCTTTTATTTATGCGGGCGGTGGTGTGATCGCATCGGGGGCATTTGAGGCTTTGAAAATTTTTGCAGATCGCCTGGATGCGCCGGTCTCGTGTTCTCTGATGTGCCAAGGCGGTTTCGATCAGACGGACGACCGCTACATGGGGATGCTCGGCATGCATGGAACGAATACGGCCGCGCTCGCGATTAAAAATTGCGACCTTTTTGTCGCTGTAGGTACTCGGTTTTCAGATCGTGTCCTTTGCAATGCAAAGCTGTTTGCACAACATTGCCCGATCATCCAAATTGATATCGACTCCGCGGAGTTCAATAAGAATATCGATGTGGATCTCAAGTTGAAAGGGGATGCCCGTGAGATTCTGGAAGAACTGAACCGCCGCCTGCCGCAACATGCACATCCGGAGTGGATGGACAATATTGCCGGATGGAAGGCCGCTTATCCGTTGCATCAGATGGTCTCTGATCCCGATGGGGTGACGCCGCAAGAGGTCTTGGAGACCCTCAGCGATTTGACCGATTCGAATGCGATTCTCTGTACGGATGTGGGGCAACATCAGATGTGGGCAGCACAGTTCTATCGCTTCCGGCATCCGCGGCAGCTTATCACTTCCGGCGGATTGGGAACCATGGGATTTGGCCTTGGGGCGGCCCTGGGGGCGCAGGTGGCAAACCCGGATACCCATGTCGTAAACATTGCCGGAGATGGAAGTTTCCACATGAACTGCAATGAGCTTGCTACCGCAGTAGCCTACAACATCCCCGTGCTGGAGATTGTATTCAACAATTCCGTTCTTGGCATGGTGCGCCAATGGCAGAAACTTTTCTACGACAATCGGTTTTCACAGACGGATCTCGATAAAAATACCGACTTTGTCAAGTTGGCCGAAGCATTTGGTGCAAAGGCATACACCATTCGGACAAAGGCGGATATTCGCTCGGTCTTGGAGCAGGCGCTTGCTTTGCGCGAACCCGTCTTGATCGATTGCCGGATTGATAAGGATGTCAACGTCCTACCGATGGTACCCGCAGGTGCTTCGGTAGAGAGCCCGATTCTAGAGATGTAAGGGGGAGGAGCGACATGACCAATACAGCTGAAAAGGAATATATTATTTCTATATTAGCCAAAAATAATCCTGGCGTTTTGCTACGGATCGCAGGGCTGTTTAGCCGCCGTTGTTATAATATTCTGAGCATCGTGGCGGCACAGACGGAGAACACGGAGTATTCTCGCATTCTGATTGTAGTACAGGGTGACGACCGCATTGTGCGGCAGGTCGACAAGCAGGTCAGTAAGTTGGTGGACATTGAGCAGGTGGATGTGCTTGACCCAAAGAACGCCGTTGTCCGCGAACATCTTCTCATTAAGGTGGAGCGTACCCTTCAGAATAGTGAAAAGTTGGTCGAGATGGCCAATGTTTTTCATGCGAATGTCCTGAGCGTTGAGACAAATACCATGATCTTGGAACTCACCGGCGACGCGACGACTATCAATTCGTTTATAGAGCTTTACAGCCCCTACCACGTTTTGAAGATTTTACGTACCGGCGCAATGGCCATGCCAAAATGATTGCAAGAAACTGGATGTAGATGTTCCGCATTTGCCCACAGGGAACCTTTGCATCCGGCAACCATACATAGAGCCGACGGCAATCACCGCGGCCCCAATTTAGATGACAGATGGGGGTAAAAAAGATGTTAACTTTGGATAAGGTATATCATGCTGCATATGTATTGAAGCAGGTGATCCGAAAGACCGACTTAATCCCTGCGCCGCAGATCAACCCGGAGAGTGAAATCTATCTGAAGACCGAAAATCTACAGGTCACCGGTTCGTTTAAGGTGCGCGGCGCCTACTATAAGATTTCACAGCTTTCTGATGAAGAAAAAGCCCACGGAGTGATTGCCTGTTCCGCAGGAAACCATGCGCAGGGGGTTGCCTTGGCCGCTGCACGCAATGGTATTCCGTCGTTAATCTGCATTCCGGATGGCGCGCCGATTTCCAAGGTGGAGGCCACCAAGAGCTATGGTGCCGAGGTGGAATTGGTAAAAGGTGTGTACGACGACGCCTATAATCGTGCGGTAGAGCTTCAAAAGGAACGCAATTTGACCTTTATCCATCCTTTTAATGATCCGGATGTCATCGCGGGGCAGGGAACGATCGGACTAGAACTGCTCAAGCAGCTTCCCGATATGGATGTAGCGATTGTGCCTGTGGGCGGCGGCGGACTGATCTCTGGAGTAGCGTTTGCCATCAAGTCGCTGAATCCGAAGTGTAAGGTTTATGGCGTACAAGCGGCCGGTGCGGCCAGTATGAAATCCTCTTTGGAACAGGATGGGCCGCATTGCCTGACGGGGGTGTCCACATTCGCGGACGGCATTGCGGTGAAATGCCCCGGCGACCTCACTTATGAGATGTGTAGCAAATATGTGGACGGCGTTGTAACGGTCAGCGATGACGAGACGGCAACCGCTATTTTGGCGTTGATCGAACAGCAGAAACTGATTACCGAAGGTGCTGGTGCGGTTGCGGTTGCCGCGGCCATGTTTAACAAGGTGGATGTCAAAGGGAAAAAGGTTGCCTGTATCCTTTCTGGCGGTAACATTGATGTGACGATTCTGTCAAAGGTGATCAACCGTGGCCTTATGAAGGCGGGCCGTTCGGCTGAGTTGATTATTGAGATGATTGACAAACCTGGACAACTCAAGGAAGTCTCCGCATTGATTGCTGATCTGGGTGCAAATGTAGTCAGCGTTCACCATGATCGCGGCGGTGAAGACACCGACATCAACGGCTGTTACCTGCGTATTGCCATGGAGACGCGCAACTGGGCGCATGTTGAGCAGATTGAAAAGGCGATTTCTGATGCGGGTTATCACATTGTCCACCGCCAAACTGTCGGCTGAGTACGGTAATCATTTATTATCTTTGAAAGTGGAGATTGGAATTATTTCTAGAAAGAATTAAGAAAGAAGGCTTTTTTATGATGACGACAATTTCGACACCGAATGCCCCAGCGGCTATCGGGCCGTATTCCCAGGCTAAGGTTGTCAACGGGATGGTATTTGCCTCCGGACAGATCCCGATCATTCCCGCAACCGGAGAGATTGCCAGTGGGGATATTGCTGTTCAGGCAGAGCAGGTCATGAAAAATGTAGGAGAAATCCTCAAGGAGGCCGGCTGCGGTTATGAAGATGTTGTGAAAACAACGTGTTTTCTGGCAGAGATGGCAGATTTTGGCGCCTTCAACGCCGTATATGAAAAATATTTTACGGGCAAACCTGCACGTTCCTGCGTAGCAGTCAAAGAACTGCCGAAGAAAGTCCTTTGTGAAGTTGAGGTCATTGCAGTACAGAATTCCTGAATCATCTTGAAAACTTATATAAAGTAAAAAGTGGCTTATTAAGCATATAATATCAAAATAGAAATTTAATTCGTTATGAAAGTTAGAGGGTGTCCCAAAAGTCATGAGATGACGGAAGGATACCCTCGTTTTTTAGAAACTCAGATATTTTTCCAAATACAAAGAGGACGCCTCTTTCCTATGAATCTAAAAATTCGTAGTTTTGGGATACCCTCTTTGTTATATAATGTTGTAGCATATTATAACGGATTCTTTTTAAATTCTTTATATTTTATAGTATAATTATAAATAGTATTATTATATTTGATAAAATAATTATAAAGAGGTGATTCCAGTGGTTTAGTGAAAAAGTATTTCACGCTTGTTAATTTTTAAATACAGAAAGACGATTATGAAAAGGTCATTAAAAAGCCTTTTAGCAATTTTGGTATCCTTCATTATGTCTTTGGTCTTGACAGTTCCTACCTTCGCAATTCATACAACAGATGAATTGGCTGTCGATCACGGTATTTTGATGAGGGAAGTACAAGTTGATCCATATGACTGTTTTCAAGTGGAATCAATTATTTCGAAATACCATGTTCGGCCAGAAACTGCACAAACAATTAGAATGTATGTTCAATCTTGTATGGATGGTTCCGGAGTTATTGAAAAAATTACTTTAATGATCCCTGCATTAACAACGAATTGGGCAAGCGGAGATGGTACAAGAACCTATAAAGGTTATGGGAATAAAACGTATTATGAAGAAATCATAACGGCAGAGTATGATTCACCCATTACAGAAGTAGGCGGTGGATTATGGGAAAATTATGTGACAGATACAGTCAAAGCTGTTGGGGAATATGCGATAAACAGTGCTATCAATACTTTGATAGATGGAACATGGGTTATATCAAAACTATTTGCCCCAAATGCGGTTCCAAGCGATCATTCTGTGTTGCATAGCACGCAATTGCATGAGACCAAGACAGCAAAATATACTTATGTAGTTGAAGACGGGCAATACGGTTTTGGGTCTTTGGTTCAACATTCTTCGGGCCGTTTTCAGAACTTTATATTGGACGAAGATACACATAGAACAGAAATTGGAAAAGATTCCGTGTTAAGCTCTATCCAAATTCCAATTCGCCGAATGAGAAAGCATACCATGGATATGTCTCTTCCGGCTGGGTAGAAACGATTGCTGGATATGAATATCATGGAGTCCATTTCAATTTTGTTGGTGCATAATTATGATCCACACTTTCAGAAAAAAGTTTTCTTGTAAATGGTGTTCCTGCTGCATAGCACTCTTTTGCATTTTAGCAGCGGCCGGGGGCTGGCTTTGGTTTTCGCGGCCGGTTACAGCCTCCCAGTATCTGTATGGTTGCTCTGTTTCCGGCGCTCAGGTGATCGATATGGCGACGCCGTCCGGAGGGCCTACTACCTTGCATGGAATCGCCACGGAGGACAGCAAGGAAATCCAGGAGCTCCTGGGCCTTCTGGACCAATATCCAACCAACCGCAAATGGGATTGGAGCTGGATGCTTGGGAAAGGCTTTGGCGATTACAATGGGAAAGACCCATACAGTTCCGTATGGGTGGTTCTATCCTTTCGGGACGCGGACGGCAAAGCCGGTTCCCTGCAATACATCGTTTCCGAAACGGGCCGCGTGCAGGTGTTTGAACCCAACCGCTTTGGCGACGTCCCTGCGGGAGTCGGACGGTTCGGGACTGAGGGGGCAGAGCGGTATTTTGCGGTTCTTCACCGGTTCTATGGCCAGAAAGTGGACAGTCCGTTGTGGGTTCCTTCTACGGGAACCCATGGAGGGATCTGACAGGCGGAAACAACGCATGATTCTGTAGAGAATGGAATAAAAGCCGGCCTCCGTTTCGGATACGTAAAGAGGAGGCCGGCTTTTTCGGTTCCAATTGAATACGGCAGGGGCCATTTTGCCCAGCTTGTGTCCAGTGGGCATATGGATGGAATCTGGGTTTGGAGGAATCTATCAAAGCGCCTTTCGCACAAGCGCTCTGCTCTGTGATAGTTAGCATTCTATAAAAAAGAATTGGAAAGATAGGGCGGGAACCCAAGAAGATCAGCGGATGTTAGGGAATACTACAGGGAAACATAGATATTCAGGGCCAGTTGTTGTGGAAAAAGAGTGCGGACCTGCGCGGCTTCCTTCCGATTTTTCTCTGTAACCATTTCAGGCTTATTTACGGGAAATGGGAATGCTTTCTATATTCCGCTGGCGGACCCGTCCAGGAAGGCAATCCGGACGAAAGCAACGGAAAGAAGAAAGAAAATCGGGTTGGCAGGTTCCCGCTTGACAGGTTTTGTAAAAGCGTGTTAAAATAAATTAACGATAAAGCGTGCCTTTTCCGCCGGGAAAGGGAAAAGCGTTCCTGTTTCACACTGTAGGCCTTTGAAGGTGTGAAAGAGGGAACGCTTTTTTATTGCTAAAGGAGGGCTCATGTGGATTCCGTTCAGAAGCGTTTTATAAAATATGTTTCATTAAACATTTTTGGGATGATCGGGTTATCCTGTTATATTCTTGCAGATACGTTCTTCGTGGCAAAGGGAATCGGTGCGGACGGGCTGGCTGCCCTAAATATTGCGCTTCCGATCTATAATGTTGTCAATGGCATTGGTTTGATGCTTGGAATGGGCGGGGCAACGCGGTTTGCTATTTTGAAGGGCGAAGGGCAGACCGAGCATGCGGGAGGAATCTTTACACAGACGCTCTACGCAGTATTCTTGTGTTCCATTGTTTTCCTTTTAGTGGACGGATTTTTTTCTTCTCAAATTGCTACCTGGATGGGGGCGAATGGCGAAATCTATGACATGACGCTCATATACTTACAGGTGGTTCTTGCATTTTCACCGGCTTTCTTGTTAAACAATGTCCTGAACTGCTTTGTACGAAACGATGGAAATCCCAATTTAGCCATGGCTGCCATGTTGTTTGGCAGCTTGGGCAATATTGTTTTGGATTATCTCTTTATCTTTCCCTTGCAGATGGGGATGCTTGGAGCGGTGTTGGCCACCGGAATGGCGCCATTGATGGGTATTCTATTGCTATCTACGCATTTTATCCGGCATAAAAGTACCTTTAAAATAAAAAAACAAAGGCCGGTCATTATGGATATGCTCCGCAACGCCCGGTTGGGTATTGCTTCCCTTATCACCGAGCTCTCCTCTGGAACGGTCATTTTAATATTCAATATTCTGATTTTGGGGATTAGTGGAAATATGGGCGTGGCAGCCTACGGAGTCATTGCAAACATTGCCCTGGTCGTTTTGGCTATCTTTACAGGCGTCGCGCACGGTATACAGCCTATTATCAGCGACCATTTTGGAAGGGGAGAGTCCCAGGCGGTCAACAGAGTTTACCGGTATGCGTTGTGCCTGTGTATCGCTCTGGCAGTGGGAATTTATGTATTTTCCTTCTGGCAGGCAGATGCGATGGTGGCGCTGTTTAATAGCGATGGTGATCCACAATTGCAACAGATTGCCAATGAGGGAATTAAAATTTACTTTGTCGGATTCCTGTTTGCAGGAATCAACTTAATTACTGCGATGTATTTCAGCGCGATTGGAACGGCCAAACCTTCTTTTTTGATTGCCATTCTACGCGGTTTTGTGGTAATGATTCCTGCAGCGGTTCTTTTGTCGTCATTTGCACAGATGGTGGGAATCTGGCTGGCTTTCCCGATCACAGAGGCCATTGTGTGCGTCGTGGGCCAGTTAATCCGAAGGGCGTCCTTAAAAGAACAAGCTGCCCATTGGAGTGTCGTATAGGTTTGTCTTTCGGAAAGGTATACAGCCATCCTGCGGTATCTGCTTCATAACAAAAATGCCCCGCCGTGCGAGAGCGCTTTTGCTGGCGCTTCTGTACGCGGAGGCATTTAAATTCTAGTCCTTTTTTGTGCGGATACGAGCAACATCATGGGGCGGCGCATTTCGTCCTGCATGCCTTCGATTGACAACATATGAACCGGAGGCTGTGGCTCCACTACATGTAGGAGTTCGAATCCATTTATCAAAAGTCCATTGAGGTATGTAGTCAGGGTTTTGTGATATTTTCGAACGGTTTCGCCCAAAAAGATGGCTTGCCGCTCCCCTTCATAGAAATAATTGTCCACAGGGAAATGGAGGATGTTTCCATCCGCATCGTAGTACCAATCCTGAGATCCATATGCGGTAAAGACTGGGTGTTCTACGGAGAAAATGAAAACACCGTCTGCGGTCAAACAAGTCCGGATTTTTTGAACCACCGCTTCAAATGATTCTACGTAGTGGAGCGCCAACGAGCTGAGCACAATGTCAAAGCTTTCCGGAGGGAATGCAATGTCTTCAATCGATTGATGCAGATAGGTCACTTCCGGATAGGCCGTTTTCTGGCGTGCAACGGCGAGCATCTTTTCAGACAGGTCAACGCCGGTGGCAGACAGGGCTCCTTGCTCCATGGCATAGATACAGTGCCAGCCATAGCCGCAGCCGAGATCTAAGACCCGTTTCCCTTTAAAGTTTGGCAAAAGCTTTTGCAAGGCCGGCCACTCGCCTGCGCCCTCCAAGCCCTGTTGCGAGCGGCTCATTTGGCTGTATTTTTCAAAAAAGGTAGGATCATCGTATTTGCTTTGTCGCATGGGAACCTCCAAATTGAAGTGAATATGATAAGAATACATTTATTGTACCATGGATCGTGGAGAAAGTCATCCGGCCGGTATGTAGGGATGGCTTATAATTGAGGCGGGAGGAAACGTATGCGCCGCGTGATTTTGTACATTGCAATCAGCTTGGATGGATATATTGCCGATTTGAACGGTGGAGTCAGTTGGCTGGACTCTGGAGCGGATGCGGAAAATACAGAAGATGGATATGAGGCGTTCCTCCAAAAGATTGATACGGTGGTGATGGGATACAATACGTACCGCCAAGTGGCAGAGGAATTGTCCCCGGGCAAATGGGTGTATTCCGGTATGATGAGCTATGTGCTGACCCATCGAAAGATGGATGATCTGCCGGAAATCCGATTTGTCCATCAGAACGTTGGGCGGCTGCTCCAAAGATTGAAGCAGCAAGAGGGAAGGGATATTTGGCTCTGTGGAGGTGCCAACGTCGTGGGACAGTGCCTTGAGCAGGACTTGATCGACGAGTTCCATATTACGATGATCCCAATTCTGTTGGGACGGGGAATCCCTCTATTTTGTACATTGGACCGTTCGATACACTTGAAACTGATTTCTGTGAAGAAGAATGGGAATCTTTTGGAGTGTATCTATCGTAGAGCGGGAAACGGTCAAAGGGAGGAAAGCATATGAAGCGAATTGTTTTGCTTGCGGGCAGTTCCCATACCGGAAAGACTGCATTGGCGCAACAAATATTGGAACGGTATGGCTATCCTTACCTGTCCATCGACCATCTGAAGATGGGGTTGATTCGAAGCGGGTATTGCTCTCTCACCCCAGAGAGTGATGACAAAGAATTGACTGCTTATTTATGGCCGGTCGTCCGAGAGATCATTAAGACCGCGATTGAAAACAGGCAACGTCTGGTGATCGAAGGCTGTTATATCCCATTTGATTATCCATGTTCTTTTGAAAAGGAATATCTCGATGAGATTCAATTTGTCTGCTTGTGTTTTCAACGGTCCTACATTGAAGAACACTTTGATGTCATCCAAAGTTTCGCCAATGTCATAGAACAGCGCATCGATAATAGCGCCTGTACCAAGGAACAGCTTCTAAGAGAAAATGAAGAAAATCTTCGCCTTTGTCAAAAGTTTGGCCGTTCGTACCTTCTTCTCAAAGAACCGTATTCGATTGATCTGGATCTGCTGGAAGAGACCATATAATTAGAAAACCGCCTGCCCGGATGCTCCGGACAGGCGGTTTTTTTAATCCGTGTTTTCCGTAAGGCGTCTAGGCCCTAATAGGGAAAAATCATTTCCAGGAAACATAAAGCGAGGAAAAGAACAACTGGCGTCGCATAATAGAGGTATTTTTGGGGCCTGGTGGATGTCTTACCTTTTTTATAACAGAAACAGGCCACGGGAATGGTAAGGTTCGCAAACATCAGAATCCACCAGGCAGTCAAAATGCCTTCGGATGCGCCTGCAATTTTTAAAAGCCTTTCCCCCAGGAAAGGGAAGATGACGCTGGCAAACCGATAGACATCCCATAAGACAGCGCGCTTGTCCATCTTGTCCATAGGACTCCCTCCATAATCGTTTATGCTTCAAAATTTTCCGGCATACTCCACAATTGTGGACCCTCGTACACAGCTGTATATGGGTGGCCAAGCAAAGGAGAATTGTCTCCATCCTCATAAAGATAGAGGGTGTAGGTTGTTCTCCAATATGCAAATTTTCCGTTTATGGAAACCTCTTCGTAATATCGAGTAAAGTTCCCATAGACGGTTTGTGCTCCGCCTTGTATGAAATAAAAGACAGAATCGGCCAGTATGGTTGCAGATACGGAGTGAACCCCTAAACCGACGAATACGGATGTTAAATCTTTCAATGTAGGGGCGGCCCCGTCGATATAAACGCCTTCCAAAGTGCCGCTAGGTCCCCGCCAACCTTTTGTTGTTTCTTCTTTTGCAACGGAGAAAGGAGTCTTTAAAGATATGGAAGGAATCTGGTTGGTCGTCGGACGATCTTCGATTGTTATGGAAAATATCACAGAGTTCCCAATTCGTAATAGGGAGAATATCAACAAAAATAAAATGATTAAGAGATACCCTGGTTTTAAATAATTTAATTCCTATCTTTAAAATGATCGTTTTTCATTTTACTTATGTTTTGTCACGAAGAATGACTTCGTCCAATCTGGGCGCATTTTTTGATCGAAAATCTATTGGAATCACCTCGTTGCAATTTTCTAATTTCAGTATATAAATCAAGCTAAAAATAATCAATAGAAATTTTAAATATTATTGAGTAAATAAATGATTTTCTAAAATAAAAATTTCCCTCGCCTGTACAGCAGGTGAGGGAAAAATGAAACGAGATACAACTGGCTGGAATTTATTATGCCCAAAATTGAGGAAGTAACAGTCCAACAAGGAATCCCTTTTATGAAGCGGACGATTATAAAAACCCTTTCTATCTCTTAGGCCTCCATTTTTTACGCCGTTCTTGTAGCGCAGCACGCATGCGCGCCAAAGACTCGTTGGCGCGGAGAGACTTCATGGTTGGGAAGGCGTTCATCAGGCGGCGATGGAGAAGCTTGCTGTTTTGTTCCAGGGCAGCCTGCTTTTGACGCAATTTTTCCAGATACTCCGTGTACGGTTTTCTGTCGGCTGACAACCGGCTTTCAATGGCAAGTTCCATATTCCGCTTCTTTTCCTCCAGAAGCACATGGCTCTTTTCGCGGATCTCATCAAGCACTTTCTGCAATTCGGCCATTTTTTTGTTGAAATCCAAGATGGTATGTACGGTTACAATGGTGTCCCCGATGAAATAGACGGCCAATCCAGCTGCGAGAAACGGTATTAAGAAGGAAGGGATTCTCTCAAGTATATTCATCACAAAAGGGTGAACCACCCGCATGACAACGACGCCCATTACACCAAAGATGAGCGAATTGCCAAGGCAGACACGTCCGTGTATATTCCACCGCCGGTGGGAGTAGTCCCACCATTTGGCATGGAAAAGCTTTTCCATCGCAAAGCCGGTGAAGTATTCCAAGATGCTGGTGAGGAATAGCGAAGCGAGATAGAGAACAATGATATTGGCAGAAAAAGGCGCCAATAGCTTGATAATTAACAGTGCACCTACTCCATAGATTGGACAGAACGGCCCGTTTAAAAAACCGCGGTTGATAAACTTTTTGGCTTGAATGGAACAACATGTACTTTCACAGATCCATCCCAGCAGGCTATATACCGCAAATAACAAAATGCATTCGGCCCAATGCGGCACAAAATCCCCCCTTATCCATTTTTATAACCTTTATCATACGCTTATCCGGCAAAATTTGTCAACAGACTGTTCGCAGCAGGGTCAAAAGGTAGTAAAGCAGGGCTGCACTGACCGCAGGAGTTAAAATCCATCCAATAATATCCACATCCACACGAGCAACTTTTAAGAGGCGGCTGATACTGAGGGAAGCGTTGAAAATTTCGCTTAAAAAGAGGATGAAGATATAGGCTTTCACGCCAAACAGAGGAAGTAAAACCGCAATCAAAATCACGCGCATGATGGAATCGATAAAATTGTATCGGAAGGAATAGGCCTGCTGGTCCAGCCCTTTGAGCATGCCGTCGACGATGCTATCCACATACATTAAAGGAATAATCGGCGCCATGATGCGCAAAAAGGCGCCGGCCTGCTGACTTCCATAAAACAGCTCGCCCAAGTCCTCCGCATAGACGATCAATACCGACGTAATTAAAAAGGAAAAAAGCAATGTAAATCGGAATGCTCGCGAGGCGGAATGTTCAATCGCCTGATGTTTGCCACGCGCATTTGCCTCAGCAAGCTCGGGGATTAGGAGCGAGGATAATGAGGTCAGAAAGGATGAGGGAAACAGTAAGATGGGCATCACCATTCCTTGAATGATGCCATATTGCGAAAGTGCGACGTCCGATCCCGCTCCGTGATGTTTGAGCCCACGCGGGACCAATAGATTTTCTGTACTATTGAGAAAACTGCGGATAAAAGAACCGCTGAGCACTGGTACGGCGATGTGGCAGATCTGCCGGTAGCTGCCGGAATCATTGAAGCATTTTGGCGGCCGTTTTCGCGTCATAACACGGTAGGCCAAAAAGACGACCGCACAGGAGGCGACTTCTCCAGCGGTGGAACCAAGCATAAGTGCACTGAAGGGAGTAAAGATAAAAAAGAATCCTACAGTTGCGCCAATTGTGGTAAACTGTTCCAGCAGTTCTGCGATTGCTGGTATAACACTGTTGCGAATGGCCAGAAAATATCCTTTGAGGCAGGCGCAAATCGCCATAAAAGGAAGGCCCGGTGCGAGCAGCCGCAGGGGAAGCCCGCTGGAAAGGTCTAAAAAATGCTGTGCGAGAAAGTCTGAACCCACCCATAAGATAGCGGCAGCGGCAAAACTGACGCAGAGGGAAAACAGTAGGCAACGCCGGATACAGACCGGAGAGCCACGTCCTTCCGCGACCATACGTGTTACAGAGAGGCTTGCGCCGCTGGTACAGGTGGCGATTGCCAATGCAAAAATGGAAAAGGTGAGCTGATAAACGCCCATGCCCTGTGTGCCAATCTTGCCGAGAATATAGGCACGAAACCAAATATTGGAGAAGCGGAGTAGCAATGTGCCGCCTGTCAAAATCGCCGTATTGGCCAAAAATTTGGCCTGTTTCTTCACGCGCACACCCCCATCCCGGATTCCCGCCTTGTACATACCATGTATATTGGTATATAATTAAATTTATCATTAAAATTTTGGAGGACGTTTTATGGATTGGACGGAAGTAACGGTATCGGTTGATGCAAAAGATGTCGACCGTGCAGGGGATATTGCACAGATGGTGGTGCCGTATGGCATCTATGTAGAGGATTATTCGCACCTGGAGGAAGAGGCCTGGGAGATCGCACACATTGACTTAATTGATGAAGATCTTTTGAAGAAGGACCGCACAAAGGCCTTGGTACATGTATACATCAGCCCGGAGGAAAATCCGGCAGAGGCCATCGCTTTTTTGAGCGAGCGGTACCATGCTGAAGGAATCACGCACACCATTTCTACAGCGGCCTGTGCGGAGGAGGATTGGATTCATAATTGGAAGAAATATTTTAAACCCATCCCGGTGGGAGAGAAACTGCTGATTCGTCCCAATTGGGAGAACGAATACGATGCACAGGGGCGTACCGTCCTGCATTTGGAGCCGGGTTTGGCGTTTGGGACGGGAACACATGAGACAACGCGCCTTTGCATGGAGCTGTTGGAACAGTTTGTGAAACCGGGCATGTCTGTGCTGGACGTAGGCTGTGGCAGCGGAATCTTATCCGTGGCAGCGCTCCTCCTGGGGGCAGAACGGGCGGTCGGCGTGGACATTGACGAACTTGCGGTCAAAACAGCGATTCAAAATGCCGGGCTGAACCATGTCGAGGAGCGTTTTACTGCGCTATGCGGAAACCTGACCGAGCGTGTTCAAGGGACTTATCATATTGTCGTAGCCAATATTGTGGCAGACATTATTATCTCCCTTACAGAGGATGTTTCAAAGTTTCTGGCTCCTGGCGCCGTATATCTGATGAGTGGAATCATTGATACCCGGGAGAAGGATGTATTGGATGCATTGAAAGGACGCTTTGAGGTGATTGCACGCAGGGAAGAGAAAGGCTGGATTGCTTTGGCGGCGAGGCCGCTCGTGTCGGCATAAAGACGGGAAAACAGAGAGGGTGTCCCCAAACTACGAATCGTTGGATTCATAGGAAGGGGGCATCCTCTTTCTGTTTGAAAAAATATCTGCGTTTCTAAAAAAAAGAGGGGGATCCTTCCGTCATTTCATGACTTGTGGGATGCCCTCTTTGGCGCTCAAGATTGTTTATATCGTATAAGTTGTCCAGCCTCATGCCGTTTTGCCGAATGAAGCAGGGTATATGTGGGTTACTCTTGCTCGCGATAATTTCCTAAAAAAGAAAAGCGTGGCAGTTCATCGCTCAAAGCAGCAATCAGATTTAACGTGTGGCTTTCGTGGACATTGCCAGTAAAATCAAGGTAAAAGTCGTACTCAAAATTTTTCCCTGGAATAGGACGGCTCTCAATCTTGGTAAGATTCAAACCTGCTGCCGAAAAACGAGCCAAAACACCGTGTAGTGTACCGGTACGGTGTGGAAGAGAAAAACAGAGGCTGATCTTATTGGCCCCTTCGGGGATAAACAGATGCCGGCTGATAGCGATGAAACGGGTGCAGTTGTCGGCATTGTTCTGGATGTCCCTAGCCAAGATGTGCAGGCCATATTCCTCCGCTGCTGATGCAGAACAAATGGCTGCAGTGCCGGGATTGCGTTCTATGGCGACCTTTTGCGCCGCAGCGGCAGTTGCAGAGCAGGGGACCGTCTGTAAATGATGCTGAGCAATAAAGTTGGAACATTGGGCCAGGGGTTGAGGGTGCGAATAAGCCAGGCGGATATCTGAAACAGGGCACTCCTGCGCCGCTGCAAGACAATTATGGATGTGCAGTGTCTCCGCCGCAACAATATAAAAGCGATAGCGCAGAATCAAATCGTACACCTCGCTGACAGAACCGGCAGAGGAATTCTCGACTGGCAACACGCCCAGGTCTGCGCGCCCATCTGCCACGGCGGCGAAGATGGCCGCAAAATTGTCAAAGAAGAGCGGTTCAGCGTGGGGATACAGGCGCTGGACTGCTTCATGGGAAAACGATCCGCTTACCCCTAGACAAGCGATATGCTCTGCACGGGAAGGCGCATATTCTGCCTCCTTCACAAGTTCCCGCAATGCAGCGCCACTACCGAGCAAATTGTGCTGGAGAGCGCGGCTCATATCCATCAGAGTGGCATACAGCATACACGCTTCACCAGCATAGTTGCCAGCACGCTGGGCCATGCTGTCCAAAATTTCCTGTTCGCGGTCAGAATTTCAGAACGGGAAGGTGCTGTTCCCGTTTAATCTCTGCCACCTGTTTTGCGCAGTCCATACGCTTCAAAAACAGCGGCAGCAATTGGCGGTCGATGGCGTCAATTTCCTTGCGGACTTCCTCCAATTTCATGTGCGCCACCTCCCTTCCGACTTGCCGCCGGAGAGAATTCCCTCAAAGTTTATCAGGGCAACTGCGGCGGCGGCTTCCACGACAGGCACTGCACGCGGAACAATGCAGGGATCGTGCCTTCCGTGTACGGAGAGAATCTGATTCTCTCCGGTCTGTAGATTTACACTCTGCTGGTTCTGGCTGATCGAGGCGGTTGGCTTAATACCCACGCGAAAAAGCAAGGGCATTCCGGTGGTGATTCCACCAAGGATTCCGCCGGCATGATTGGTTGTTGTTTTCACTGCGCCGTCTGCAAAGCAGAAGGGGTCGTTATTTTGGCTACCCCGCAGCGCACAGGAGCCAAACCCATCGCCAAATTCAACCCCTTTGACCGCAGGGATACCGAACAGAATCGAGGAAAGAACGGGTTCGATTCCTCCGAACAGAGGGCCGCCAATTCCGGCCGGAACGCCGGTGACCGCACATTCGACGGTGCCGCCCACACTGTCCTGGGACATACGTGCTTCTTCAATCAAAGCGGCCATGGCCGTTTTTTTGTCCGAATCGATCACGGGAAAATAAGCCGTGGATAATGTCCGCAAAAGCTCATCAGGAATGTCAACAGGGTTAAACAGGGTATCCTCGATCTGTGCGACAGAGGCCACGTGCCCTCCGATATGGATGCCACGGCGCTCTAAAATTTGCCGGCAGACTGCACCGGCAAACACCAGCGGCGCCGTCAGACGGCCAGAAAAATGCCCGCCGCCGCGGATATCGTTGTACCCACGATAATGCAGATAAGCGGGATAATCGGAATGACCAGGGCGCGGGACGTCCAGCAGATTGCCGTAATCCTGGGAGCGGGTATTGGTATTCTCAATCACGGCGCAGAGCGGTGCACCCGTTGTGGTATGGTTGAGAAGTCCGCTCATCACTTTTGGAAAGTCACTTTCCTTGCGCGGTGTGGCAGACTTGTCCTGCCCAGGGGCCCGGCGTTTCATCTGCGCAAGGACCGCATCAAAGTCGATCGGTTCTCCGGCGGGAAGGCCATCGATTACAACACCGATGGCGACGCCATGGCTCTCGCCGAAGATGGATATTCGAACAATTTCACCCCAAGTTGACGACATCTGCTTTTCCTCCTAGTCGATTGTAATCTTCAAAAAAGGTGGGATAACTCTTTCGGATACTCTCCGCGTCGGAAATGATAACAGGGCTATCCGCACGGAGCGCCGCGATGGAAAAAGCCATCACAATCCGATGGTCGTTGTAGCCGTTTACTTCTCCACCGTGCAACGTTTCCACTCCGTCGATCAACAGGCCGTCCGGAGTCTCCTGGACGGGAACGCCTAGCCGGCGAAGTCCGTCGGCCATAGCGGCGAGGCGGTCGCTCTCCTTGATACGCAGGCGCGCGGCATTATAGATACGTGTGCGTCCCTTTGCGAGCGCTGCAGTGACAGCCAGAATCGGCACAAGATCGGGAATTTGAGAGGCATCGATTTCCATTCCGTATAGTTTTTTTGAGTTTATACAAATGGTTTCACCATTCCAATGGCTTTCCGCTCCAAATGCATCAAAAAGCGACGCGGCAGCACGGTCGCCTTGTGTCGAATGGCGTTTCAGTCCTTCAATCGCAAGCGTCCCCCCCAGTGCACCTGCAGCCAGGAAAAATGCTGCTTGGGACCAGTCGCCCTCTACGGAAAAAGACCGTGCACGATAGCGCTGGCTACCAGGAATCCGCCATCCAAATTCGATTGGTTCCACTTGGATACCAAACGCCTGCATAGCCTCCAAAGTCATATCCACATAGGCTGCACTCTCTAGAGGAGAGGAAAGACGTACGGTGCTTTCTTCGGGAAGCAGAGGGCATGCCAACAACAAGCCTGTGATAAACTGTGAACTAATATTTCCTGGAAGTATAAATTCCCCTGAATTTAACGTGCCGTATATTGATAACGGAAGCCCCCCTTTTGTCCGGCAGGTCACTCCGTGCGCTGGGAGTAGGTCAAGATAAACGCCGATGGGCCGTTCTGGAAGCCGCCCGCGCCCAATAAAAGCCGTCTCTATGCCAAGGGCAGCGCAGACTGGAATGAGAAAGCGCAGGGTGGAGCCACTCTCCCCACAGTCGATCTGTGCTTGCTTTTTTGGGGGGTGGCCGCCGGTCACATGCCAGGTATGCTGTTCTTCCCGAATGGTAGCTCCAAGGGCCTGCGCGGCCTCTGCGGTGACGCGAATATCATTGGAGATAGCGATCGGGGAGAGAATGCTGTCCCCAGCTGCCAAGGCAGCGCATAAGATGGCGCGGTGTGCCGCGCTTTTGGAACATGGAACGGTTACAGTCCCGCGCAGGGTGGAGGGGGAAACAATCACCTTACTCATTGCAACCCTCCGCCAAGGGGGCCAACTCACTGCGCGGTACCTTTTGCACAAAGCTCTGTCCAATCTCTTCCAGCAGAACAAGATTGATTGAGGAACCGATACTCTTTTTGTCGGAAGCGGTCGCATCGACAATGTGTGAGAGCGGAAAATCGCTGTGCACCGGCAGATGGTATTTTTTCAGGATCGTGGCGATGGTGTCCGCTGTACCTGCTGCGGTCCATCCGGCTTTCTCGCCCAGGCGTGCCATCATAACCATACCGATGCCAACGGCTGCACCATGGGAAAGGCCTTCGTAATGATTGAGTTTTTCCAAGGCGTGGCCAAAGGTATGGCCAAAGTTCAACAGCGCCCGTTCGCCGGTATCGAACTCATCGTGCTCGACCACGTTGCGTTTAATATCGACACAACGGTAAATCACATCGTCCATAATTGGCTCGAGATCTTCCGTATGGGCGAGCAAGTCGAACAGTGCCCGGCTTTTGATGCATCCATACTTGATGACTTCTCCCATGCCATCTGCAAAGAAGTGTGGCGGAAGGGTCTTGAGCGTATCCGGATCGATCAGAACGAAAGAAGGCTGCCAAAATGCGCCGACCAAGTTTTTTCCTTGTGGTAAATCTACGCCGGTTTTTCCTCCGACGGAAGAATCCACTTGGGACAGCAGGGTAGTTGGCACTTGGACAAAGGGGATGCCACGCAGGTAACTTGCCGCGGCGAAGCCTGCCATATCTCCGGTGACACCGCCCCCTAGGGCAACCACAAAATCACTGCGGGTGATATGGGCCTGAGCCATATGGCCATAGATACCTTCGATGGTAGAAAGCCGCTTGGAGGGTTCTCCGGCAGGAAAGGCACAGCTAGTCACATCAAAGCCTGCGTTGCGCATAGAAGTGGAGACGCGCTCAAGGTAGAGCGGTGCAACATGGGTATCCGTAACAATGACCGCTTTTGTGCCAGGGGGAAACAGCGATGCACATTCGGCGCCAATCCGATCCAGCGCACCGCGTTCGATTCGAATGGTATAACGTTTGGAGGTATTGACAGTCAGTTCCATTTATTCGCCAAGCCTTTCTTTGATGAGTCTGCCCTGGCGCAACAGGTCGCGCAGGGTATCCGCATCGCGCTGCTTGACGGCGGCGCTGATGCGGGTGATGTTGTCGATTAAAATGTCCAATTCTTCGGTAAGGGCATCCGCGTTATCGAGGAATAGCTCTGTCCAAAGTGTTTCGTTGATCCGAGCTACGCGCGAGACATCGCGGTAGCTGCCCGCGGAAAACCCATTGTGCTGTGGGCAGCAAGGACTCATCACGTAGGCACAGGCCAACACGTGGGGCAACTGCGAGGTATAGGCGATCAT
>NZ_JBKEIV010000037.1:0-75449 GCF_046693725.1 Anaeromassilibacillus sp. SJQ-1
TTGATGCGATATTAACAAACGACTTCCATACTCGTGTAGTTTTCGCATTTATCGTGAAACGCTTTCGCGTTTTTCGTGCGCCGCTCATAAACCCGTGGGCAATATGACTGGTTTTATTTTTGGAAACAATTTACTTTCTGTGGTCTGTTCCAAAGATGAAAGACGTAGCGTTGACTTTCCCCGCCCACGTGCTATAATAAACATCATAGAATTAAAACTTAAAATTCTGTAGGCAGAAGGGGTGTTGAACATGAGTGGACAGGCGAAAAACACTTTCTCCAATAAAGTATACAGTATTCGATCGAAGCAGAGCGAGAAAGCGCTGGAAGCAGAACTCTGTGAAGGCAGCAACAAAGTTCAGATGAATCCGTATAATGGCGGCGACAATCAACAATGGCAGTTTGTAGCTAGTGAAGATCAATATTACAAGCTGCTCAATAAGAGCACTGGCAAGGCACTGGACATTATGCTGGGTGGCTCAGAAAATGGCACATGGTTGCATCAGTGGGACAGTGTATCTTCGGATAGCCAGCTCTGGTATGTGGAAGAGACATCGGATGGATTTTATAAGATCAAATCCAAAGTCTCTGGAAAATGTGTGGATATTGTGGGGATGTCCCAAGAGGACGGTACACGTCTGCAAATCTGGGAAGATCTGAATGGTGACAATCAACAGTGGAAGTTGGAACAGATTGTTGAAAAGAAGCCGGCAAAGACAACAGAAAAGAAGGAAGCATCCCCTGTAAAGGAAATGGTTCCAGAAGCGCCCAAAGCGGTCGTTAAGGCAGAAACCAAGACTACTGCAAAGACAAAGGAGGCTTCTGCGCCAGCCAAGAAAACCTCTACAAGAGCGACAAAAGCAAAAGCAGCGCAAGAGAAAAACGAGACAACCGCTCCAGTTGTTGAGGAAAAAGCAGCTGCAAAAACACCAGCTAAAAAGACACCGGCAAAGAAAACTACCCGCGCAAAGAAATAATGTATGATCGTGTAAAAGCCCATGGGCGGTCGATATTCCGCCTGCGGGCTTTTTCTTTTTCACATGGGGAGATTTTCCACCCGAAACGGGGCTGGACTTTTTGTAGGTTTTGGATATACTTATCTTTTATAGCCCTGCGTCAGAAGTAGGGAATTGGCGACTGGGTGGTCGGCAACCAAAAAGATGGCTGGGTAAGCTACAACCGTTGCGCTGGATTTGTATGACGATGATTTATAGGGCGCTGTTCCCTTTAGGAGGATTTTTATGAGAAAGATAAAGCAGTGGAATTGGAGTAAAATCCTATCGATGTTTGTTTTTGCGTCTCTGTTGGTTTCGGCAATCTTTGTGGCTGTTCGTTTGGTTCTGGCGCCTTCGCAGCCGGATGGCAGCAATTTTGAGCGGTTGAAAAGCGATTATGTTCTGATGTTGGTGCAATGCGTTTTGGGAATGGTAGTCCTTCTTTTGCCAAGTGTGATTGCAAGGCGTCTTAAAATTGAAATTCCTTCTGGAATGATGATTTTATTTGTCATCTTTCTCTATTGTGCAATTTATTTGGGCGAGGTCAGGAGCTTTTATTATCATATTCAGTCGTGGGATACCGTGCTGCACTGGTTCAGCGGAGCGATGATTGGCGCTTTGGGCTTCTCATTTGTTGCATTATTCAACAATTCTGAGCGAATTCCCGTCAATCTGGAGTCCATTTTTTGTAGCAGCATTTGCCTTTTGCTTCGCCGTGACGTTGGGTGTATTTTGGGAATTCTATGAATACTCTTTCGATGGCCTGTTGGGATTGAACATGCAGAAATTCGCGCTAGAAGATGGGACGCAGTTGGTTGGGCGCGCTGCCTTGCAGGACACGATGAAGGATTTGGTGGTAGATGCTGTCGGCGCGTTTGCAGCCAGTTTAATTGGGTATATCTCCTTGAAACACAAGAAAGGCTGGATTGAGAAATTTCAGATCATTCGGAAAAAGCATAGCGAAAAATAAAAAATCCAACCAAACAAACAGAGAAGGCTCCAGGACGAACCCGGAGCCTTCTCTGTTTTTATGTTTTTGGGAGGAGGTCCTTTTAATCGATAGTAACGCTGCAATGACGTTGTGGCACAGTGCCGGAAAGCTGTGTATAAACTCCCGCGCTCTGACCAGGTGTGCCGATCGCATAGACACGGAAATAAAAATCATTTCCAATTTGAGCGACAAACTGCGTTTTTAGAATGGAGCCGTCTCCAACTGTGAAATTAGGAACCAATCCATTCCCATTGATCACTGTCATTTTGAAGCAATAAGCAGAACCGTGCTTCAGAGAGAATGGCAGAGTCGTATCGCAGACTACATATGCCTTTGGAGCAGATGCACCAACAATGGCGGTTCCCTCTGCTCCATAAAGGGAAGCAGACGAATTCGACTTTGAGGAAGAACCGCTCTGATGGTGCTGAGAGGTCGAGAGGCTCTTCAACACAGTGCGTAGATTTTCCTCTTCGGCGGCAATCGCTTCTTCATCGGCAAACGGATCAGCAAGTGTGTTTAAAGCGCGGTCCAATGCGGATTCTAGACGAGCAGCATCCTTTGCGTTCAGACGATTTGCTGGAACCTGTTGTGCTTCTTCGATCAGGGCTTTCAAAGCATCTTTGTTGGGAATCTTGCGCAATTCGGCAATTGCCGTGTTTAAAGCAGAAGCCGCTTGATCGACCTGCTCTTGTAAACATTCCTCCGTAATTTTACAAGCAGCGGCGAGTGCATCCCGGAAAGCTTTGAATGAATCTTGATGAATGTCCACATACTCACTTTCGAGTTTTGGCTCAATTTCATTGGCTTTGTCGATCAACAGCTGCAATTGGTGGAGATCTGCTTTATATTGAAGGGTATCAATCGCAGAGGAAAGAGCCTGACGAGCTTCCTGAATCTCATCCTCCATTGCATCGGGGTTGTCATAGACAATCTGTGCGGCCTCTAGAGCTTTTTCAAACGCATTCCAACTGGATGTAGTAAAATCATCCTTTTGCAGAAGATCGGCGACTGCAAGGAGCTCTTCGAGAGCCGTTTTATCGCCAGCCTGGAAAGAGAGGTACTGGATTGCGTCCATCAATTTTTGCCAGGCGGTATCGATATCTTCTTGCGTGACATCCTGTGTATCATCGATCTGTTTAGCCTTTTCCAGGGCTTTATCGAAACGCTTTTGAACGGTGGGAACAGCGCCAGCATATTCCTCGCTATCCTGCAAGCCTTCCGCGATTTGGATCACTGTGCGCAGAATTTCTTTATTCACAACTGTGAATTGGAAATCCAGCAGAACGGTCCCGTTGGGCATATCAAAAGAGTGCGTGTACTCTTCAGAGCTATCCAGTACGAGGGACTCTCCATTCAATGTTGCAGAAGCAAGTTTCCGTCCAGAGACTGTGGGAGCAAAGGTCAGTTCAACCGACTCACCTGCCATGACGGAGGCTTGATAGTTGCCAGTGAGGTTTGCAAAGCCAACGTCGCCATCTGCCAGGGAGAGTTGTACCTTCTTGGGATCAAAGGTGGAATAGAGTGCATGCGCCGCATCCGGGACATCGCTTTCCCGCCCATAAATACGCCAGGTACTGGTAATTTCTGGGGAGATCGTTCCCTGCTCTCGGATATACTCTGCGAGCAAATTGCGAACCTGTCCTTCGTCCTCGCCAATCTGTTCCTGGGTGGAGAAAGTCACTCGGCTCTTGTCATCTGGCTGCATGGTAGGCACATGTGCGATATAGTCACCACCGCCGGTGAAACGATAGTTGTTCATTGCAACGGTAAAGATTTCATCGTCAGAAACGGGACGCCCCTGGTAGGTCATATTTTGGATGCGTTCCCCTTCTGGCGCATAAAGATGAATTTCGTAATCCATACCGTATAGGACGTCTAAATAGATACCGCCGCCGCTGACCGCACCGGTTTCCGGATTCACCCGGTACTTCGTTGCAGCAAACTCCATCCAGTCTTTAATTTCCCGGACAGACATTTTTACACTGTATAACCAGTTTTCATACTTGTAAAGACGGTACATCAGCCCCAGGGAAATGTCCCCTTTGGGGATCAAATTTTCGCCGCCTCCAGACGTCAGGGGGGCACAAATGGAAAGTTGCGCCCCAGTTGCCTCGATCTGAACCTTGTTTACCAAGTCCATAAAGGCGCTTGGCACCAATGCAAGATCTTTAGAGGAGAAATCTCCGGTTGCAGTTCCAAGCGGTTGTTCCAGATATTCCCATGTGCGGTCTTCATAGGGCTGTAAAGCAGCTTTTAACTCTGCATCTTCTTCAACTCCGCGCATGCTAATAATTTCCTTGGAGGCGACGGTGACCTTTTCGCCTTCTGCAGCATCAGGGTTTACCACCAAATCTACATAAGCTAACCCATTTGCCTTTGTGCCAGGGCTTACAACAGGGATTTCTTTTCCTTCCTTATTGGTGACAGTAGCATTGGCGTTGCTGATATGAAGATGGCCGCTGAATACCAAGTCGATGCCTGTTGTGTTTTCAATGAGTGCACGAACTTGGTTTTCCGAATTCTCCGGATGAGCGCCATCTTCCGAATGCTCACTTTCTACGCCGGCGTGTGCCGCGACGACAATGACGTCACAGCCCTCTTCCTCTTTCATAATGTCAATGTAATGTTCATAAGTAGGGACGAAATTACGAAAATCGATTCCCTCGTAGTTTTCGGCTTTTTCCCATTGCGGGATATTCGGTGTATCAACACCAAGGACGCCAACCTTGACGGTTGTTCCCGTTTCCGTATCTTCAAACTCTTTTACAATGTAGGCTTCGTTGCCCTCCCAAGGTTCCCACTCCGTTCCCTCTTGTACAAAGTTGGCGGCGAGGACCGGAACATGGCTTTCGTCTCCCGAAGAGGGCGCCTTGGCCTGGTCCATTTGGCGTGTCAGAATATCCAGGCCGTAGTTAAATTCATGGTTGCCTAGTACCCATGCATCATATCCCATAAGACGCAACGCCTTGATCGCTGGGTCAACTTCTTCCGGAACCTCGAAGGCGTGATAATACGTCAACGGTGTACCTTGTATGGTATCTCCCACGTCGATCAGAAGAGAATTGGGATTTGCCTCACGGAGCGCCTTGACCTTTGTGGCGACTCGAGTCAGACCACCACTTGTAGTCCCATGCGTTGAATAGTCGGTTGCTAAGATTGCGCCGTGAACGTCGGAGGTTGCCATGACCTGCACGTGCATCCCATCGAGATCCTCAACAGGAGCTGCCGCGGACGCTGTTGTCGGTACCCATACGCTAAACAGCATTGCGACCGACAAGGTTAACGCCCAGAATCTTTGCTTGATTTGTTTCATTTTGATTCCTCCTTCTCCTTTTTACGTGGCAACGAATTGCCTTCTACTTGTTCATATTAGCACAAGTTTCCAGTTTCATAAAGTGTTTTGTTATAAAATAATCGTAAAATTAAGGAAATAATAAAATATTCTGTTGGAATTGGAACATTTTTTCACAAGCCTTGTCATAATGAGGAATCTAAGATTACAATAAAGGATAGAAAGTTTTCTTGGAAGCAGGGGTATGAATGAGTATTTTTGATATTTTAGGACCAGTGATGGTGGGGCCATCCAGCTCGCACACAGCGGGCGCTGTGCGAATCGGGTATATTACACGGGAACTCTTGGGGGAAGAGCCAGTGGAGATTGCTATGTTTTTGCATGGCTCATTTGCAGAAACCGGAGAGGGCCATGGGACAGACCGAGCGTTGATTGCCGGTGTATTGGGAATGCAGCCCGACGATGAACGCATCCCTCATAGCTTTGAACTTGCACGGGAAAGTGGAATTTCGATTGAAAAAGCGAGCATTCACCTGCGCAATGTACATCCCAATACGGTTTTGTTAAAAGTAACGGGACAGAATAACCGGGTACTCGAAGTGGTGGGTTCGTCGCTGGGTGGAGGACGTATTCAGATCTGCCAAATCGATGGGATGAAAACCCGATTCAGTGGAGAAGCGCCTACTTTAGTGGTACGTAATTTCGACCAGCCTGGTCACGTTGCAGACGTCACAAGGCTTTTGGCAGAGGAGCAGGTGAACATCGCCTCCATGCATATTTCCCGCGATGTACGCGGCGGATATGCTGTGATGGTAATTGAGACAGATCATCCCATTCCAGAACCTCTGCTAAAAGACTTAAGAACTCTTGACGGAATTTTACAAGTGACCTGTATCAACCTTAGTAGGGAGGAGAAATAAATGAGCTTTCAATCCATTGAAGAGCTTCTGCATACAGCAGGAAGCGGTCCGCTGTGGCAAGCAGTCCTGAAAGAGGATTGTAAAGATCGCAACGTGGAAGAACATGCATCGTTTGAACGTATGAAGGGAATGTGGAACGCGATGTGCGCTTCAGATCGTGCCTATGATGGAGCGTTGCATTCGGCAAGTGGCCTAGTGGGTGGAGATGGAAACAGGGTTCAGTATTCTGTTGAAAAAGGGAGAACAATCTGTGGTACTTTTCTGGGCGAGGTTATCGCCAGAGCTTTAAAAATGGGGGAGTCCAATGCTTGTATGAAACGAATTGTCGCTGCGCCTACTGCAGGCTCTTGCGGCGTAATTCCGGCAGTATTGATTACCTATCAGAAACATTATGGGACAAAAGACGATGAAATGGTGCAGGCCTTGTTTGTGGCTGCGGGGTTTGGACAGGTTATTGCCGAACGTGCCAGCATCGCAGGCGCACAAGGCGGCTGTCAGGCAGAAATTGGCTCAGCGTCGGCCATGGCTGCCGCTGCCGCTACCGCCCTGCGGGGAGGAACTTCTGAGATGGCATCGCACGCTTTTTCTATGGCCCTGAAAAACCTGTTGGGCCTGGTATGTGATCCAGTTGCCGGTTTGGTCGAGGTGCCTTGTGTCAAGCGCAATGTAGTGGGAGCGGTCAATGCCCTCGCTTGCGCCGATATGGCCCTCGCTGGTGTGGAAAGTCGTATCCCACCCGATGAAGTGATTGACGCTATGCGCGAAATAGGAGATGCAATGCCGTCATCTTTAAAAGAGACGGGAAAGGGTGGACTTGCAGCAACGCCAACCGGTTGCCGAATTTGCCAGCAGATGAAGAACTTGTTTTAAACGGAAAGATTATCAAGAGCGAATTCGGAAGAAGGCCCCCAGCCGATTGTTGGCTGGGGGCCTTCTTCCGATCGTTTCTTTTGTATTAAAGATCGCTGATTTTATGAATGGTGATGTTAATCCCAGTATATAAAAATGATTGGCCATCTCCGACCACGTTGAGTGTAGCCGGTACAGTTGTAACGGGAAAAATCTGTGAGAATGAGAAATTGACGACTTCTCCGGAGGTTTGGAATGTGTGGCTAATATCAGTTCCCAATACTTGCGCCCCCTGCAATTGCAAATAAGACGATAATTACCATTGGAAAAGTAGGAGAACCAAAAGGGCTGAT
This sequence comes from Anaeromassilibacillus sp. SJQ-1, assembly GCF_046693725.1. Classification (NCBI taxonomy): domain Bacteria; kingdom Bacillati; phylum Bacillota; class Clostridia; order Eubacteriales; family Acutalibacteraceae; genus Anaeromassilibacillus; species Anaeromassilibacillus sp. SJQ-1. The sequence continues at coordinate 7,400 of NZ_JBKEIV010000037.1, forward strand.
GGTTCCGTGGAAAGAAACCTCATAGTAACCGGTTTGCTGAATTAGAAAATTTGCGGTTCTGGGTGTATGAACAATTGCGCTACCCTGAATTGCTCCATCTCGGTCAAAAACGAAGGGGGTTCGGTTAGCTCCTGGTTGAGGAGGAGTGGAATAAGCTGTATACAGTTCAGAGGAAATCCCGCTACCACCGGTTGCCCCTCTGGGGATGACAAAGTTCAAAATTGCGTTTTGTTCAGTTCCTGAGTTGGTAACTTCTGCAGGTGTCCCGGGTTCCCCTGTAGTAACTGTTCCGATCTGAATCGTTGCAGCATTTCCTTGAGGCCCGGTTGCACCCGTTGGACCTGTATTACCAGCTATTCCTTGTGGACCCTGTGGCCCAGGACCCCTTGAATCCCCTGAACGCCTGTTGGCCCTGTAGCACCGCGTGGGCCGGTTGTACCGACTGGCCCGGTTGGTCCAGTAGGACCTTGTAAACCTCGTACACCAGTCGGCCCCATTGGCCCAACGGGGCCTGGAGCTCCTTCTGGTCCCTGCGGGCCGGTAGAACCCATGCTGCCGGTTGGCCCAGTAGGCCCAGTCGGTCCGGTGTTACCGGTAGGCCCAATGGGACCCGTAACACCTTGTAGGCCGCGTACACCAGTCGGCCCTATTGGCCCAACGGGGCCTGGAGCTCCTTCTGACCCCTGTGGTCCGGCGGGCCCCATGCTGCCGGTCGGTCCAGTAGGCCCAGCCGGTCCGGTGTTACCGGTAGGCCCAATGGGACCTGTAACGCCTTGTAGGCCGCGTACGCCAGTGGGACCAATGGGTCCAGCGGGTCCAGGGGCCCCTTCCGGTCCTTGTGGCCCTGTGGAACCCGTATTACCGGTTACACCAGTAGCGCCAGTTGGCCCGGGAATACCGGCGGGGCCCATCGGTCCCGTGGGACCTTGAAGGCCGCGTACGCCAGTGGGTCCGACTGGTCCAGCGGGCCCGGGAGCCCCTTCAGGCCCCTGCAACCCGGTGGGTCCTGTATTTCCGATAGGTCCCGGAACGCCTTGTGGGCCTTCTGGCCCAGGGACGCCTTGAATCCCCTGCGGGCCTGCGGGGCCGGTTGCACCTCTGGCTCCCGTGGGGCAGAGGCATCCGAGCGGTGGACAAGGGACCCAACAGGGTGGACAAGCATTGCAATTGTGATTTGAGTAGATATTCAAAAAATCACCTCCTGACCTTATCAGTGTATGCAGGGCAATCCGTAAGGGAATTTCGATCTTATTTGCATACATTTTGTGAACATCATTTCTTGACATATTCGGAAATACATGGTAGTGTGAAGCTGTCAATATTTGGCAAATTATAAAATATTTTGGAGATGATAAGATGAATCGTAAATGGTTGGCATGTTTTTTGGCAGGGGCAATGCTTCTGGCAGCCCTAGGCGGTTGTGGAACCCAGCAGGATACGGTATCGAGCGAACTACCAGATAGCAGCGAGATCTCTTCCAGCGAGATTTCCTCGCAGGAGGAAGTGTCGTCTGCTGCACCGGTCTCTGAGGGACAAGAGGATTGGTCTACACTGGTATCCGTTGATTGGGAAGAAAACAGTATGGATTCTGGATACGGGCATCAAGATGACCTACTTGACTTGTGGGCCAGAAGATGGAATTCCACTGTTGCTGATTCACGGAGCGACCGACAGCCGTATTTCCTGGTCGCAGGTGGCGCCAAAGTTGGCAGACGCCGGTTTCCGTTGCTATATTCCGGAATTACGCGGACATGGTAAGACAGATAAGCCTGAGGCAGGAGAAGAGGGATACACTGCGGAAATGCATTGTGCGGATGTCCTGAATCTCATGGACAAGTTAGAAGTTGAAAAATTCATTCCGGTAGGTCATTCTCTAGGTTCTCTGATTGCACAGGAGATTATGATTACGGCGCCTGAACGTGTAGAGCGTGGCGTTTTGATTTCCTCCAGCACCAAGATGGGCGGCAATCCAACGCTCGATTGGATTTTGCAGGGCGATGGGACCGATTTCTTAGGCGTTCGCGGGTATGATGAAGAACAGAAAATTCCGGATGACTTCATCAAATCTTGGACGGAAACCACCAATGAGGATGAAAATTTCTGCAAAGCGATCTATGAACATGCTTCTTCATTGCCTTATGCAGATTGGTACAATATCTTTGGAGGTTGTTCAACATTTGACAGTACGGATAGGCTTTCCGGCGTAACATGCCCGGTGGACATCATTTGGGGTTCGGCTGATGTATTCTTCTCACAGGAGGACGAGGAACAACTTCAGAAGGCCCTGAGCAATGCAGAAGTGAACTTCTGTCCGATCGAGGGCGCAAGCCACAATATCCACTGGGACAGTGCAGAAACCTGTGAGGCAGTTGCCTCTGAGATCATACGTTTTGCAGGGGAATCGACGCTGTAAGTGAGAAGGCGTTTTTTGGGAACCTCCTATTGACAAACAGAAATCTGTGATGCTTAATAAAAAAGCAACGCCAGTCCATTGGCGTTGCTTTTTTATTTTTCTCTTTTGAAAACGAAAATGCTTTCTCATCGCCTAGGGTTCAAAAATATTGGACCATTATGCAGCAAACACACGCCGGGAGATCTTTTGTACGGCTTTTCCAACGATATAGAGTAAAGCGATCTCCACAGGTAGTAGCATTAAATTTTTGGTTAGGCGCACAGGGAACAAAGCGGTAAAAGATTTTCCATACAGGATGACCATCCAAAACGTGTTTAACAAAACGTTTAACAGAAGGCTAATGGACGCTTTTGCAACGATCGTACGTGGTAAAGAAATGGGACGACGATACAGAAAAAATCCGTAAATCAGGCCGCCCAGCGCAGCCGTGATGGTAAAGCCAGGAAAATAGGCGCCATCCGGCCGAATCAGATAGGACAGTACATCTCCCACCGCACCCGCCGTAGCTGCTACCACAGGGCCATAGAGCATACCGGTGATTGCATTGGTCAAGAAGCCGAAACCGACGCGCATCTGTGGGGTCAGATACACATGGACGCTGGCCAATGCAATGTTCATAGCGATCATCATGGCAGTTACAACGATGGTCTGGGGCTTCTTTTGCTCAGCAGCAGATTCACGAAGTAGGGTAGCAAAGCGAGGGGGATTCAGAGAGTTGTTGGTCAATTTGGACATAAAAAAGACACCTCCATCAAATTCATCGCGGAAAAGCAGGCACGTCAAAAAACGCACATATTGCCGCAAGATGGGATGTCCCAATGATGCAGCAGCGGGATGCGGAGGTCGCACCGCAAGCAAATGCTTTTCGTTCAGCGGCAACTCCCCGTCCGACTGACACTTTACGCGCGAACCCCTACTCTGCTTTATTCGACTGTAAACCAGATTATAGCATACTTTACAGAGAAGTACAAGTGTTGCATGGCATCACATTCATGAACAAAATGGTCAGATTTTCTTAATTGTTGGAATCACAATCGAAATGAATAAGGCGGCCGTATATTATAACATTATCAAATTAATCCAAAATATTTTATATTTAAATTATATCATTTATAAAGAGAATAATATGTATTGAGAAAATTATTATCTTCATCACAGGAAAAAAGGTGCATGAAAAGGGAATTAATGTACACTTTTGCATACTCATAAGGGTTGGTGCTTGCGAAAAAATTCCATAAAATGTTATAATACACATATTAATTAGGAGACAAATATGAGGGAATATTGTGCAAAATGCCCTTTTTAAAGGCGGAAGTTTCATCATACTGTCTCTAAATTCTATATTTCCATTGAAATATAGAAGAAATAATAAAAAGGGGGAGTGTATGAATCTGCCGGGATGAAAAAGGCAGAGAACCAAACTGAAAAGTAGTGGGAAGAAATAAAGAAGGAGGTCTAAAAGTAGATGAGACAAAAACGTTCGACGAAGATCTTATCTTTGCTGCTGTCACTGACCATGGTCCTGGGAATGTTCACAGGAAATCTTGCATTTGCGGCGGAAAAAGACGTGAAAGACTCGACAACATCTTTCCTGTCTGAAGACTTCGACGGAAGGCGAGACTCGTACGTATGTCCTGCATCCCTCTGGATTAACAAAAGGAATGTCGGTTGTCGTACCGATCGGTGAAACAGCGGTTGTCAGCTGGGAGTGGGATCAAGAGGAAAACGGCTATATCCCTCACATCAACGGCGTAAAAATGCGCGATGATCTGACGTTTGATGCGGAGGCCATTGCCCCGATTGTATGTAATCCGCTTAGCGATGACGGCAAGCAGGTTGTCGGCGGCCTTCAGAAAATTCGTTCTGTCCCGGATCAGGAATATGTCCTGGCGCCGACAGAGGAGACGACGGATGAGGAACTGGATATCCTTGTGGGGAGACACTCTCCGGACGTACCGTATACGATCCAGTACATAGACCAGGACGGCGTCTTGGTGAAAGAAGTCGAGAAAGTAGCCACACTGTTTGACGATGAATTCTTTGTGAGCTCTTCCATGAAAGATCTTAAGGATTTGGAAGACATCGATGAAATTGAGATCCTTCGTCCAACCTACACAACGATCAATGTGACGAAGGATGAATATGGCAATAATGTCGCGATTCCGGATGTCGTACAGTTTAACGTGAAGGTTACCCGCTATTCGGCGACAAGGGATATCACCATCCGTTATATGATGGGTAACACAGAGGTTGGAACGGGAACGGTTACCCTGAACCGCGGCGACCCTACGGTTACAATCCATGCCGAAAATCCACCCGAGGGTTATTATTTTAGCCCAGAGGATCAGTCTTATAAAGCAGAATACACAGATGATGGTAAAATTAAAATTGACGGCAGAGTCGTTACAGGCGATCCGGTGATTACCTTTACGGTGAAAAAGACGCCGCCTCCGAAGGCCTATTACGACATCGTTGTCAATGGAGAAAAAGCGTTTACCCTGGGGATTGGCGAGGGAACCTCTGCAACCTTACAGTGGAAGAAATACCAGCCGCCGTATGTTGACGGATATCCGCAGAAGCCAGCCTACAACCGTCTGGAATTGGTAACGGGCGGAAAGACCTATTATCCGGAAACGGTAACAGATTCGGATGGGACGGAAACAAACGGCTTTAAGTCTCATGAAATTGTTTTGAACGGTAAAAACATCGACGTGACCGGCGCATACAATATGCCGCAGGAAGTCCGCGATGTTCCCCTTGACAGTACCATCGAGCCTATGGTAATTGACCTGACCACGGAAAAAGGCGATGCTGAAAAGTATCCGAAGAGCGCTCCAAAACAGATGGCTGTGACCATCACGAATCAGGTTCCGGTTGTCACAGGAGTCAAGATTTCTCATCCAAATGAGAAGATTGAAAAGGGAACCACCGAACACTTTACGGCAACGGTGGAGGGCGAACATGTATCGCAAGAAGTCACATGGTCGGTGATCGGAACAAAACACAGCTCCATCGATGCGGACGGTGTCCTGACTGTTCCGGAAGAGGAACCTTATGATATTTTCCGGGTTCGTGCAACGTCGGTAGATGATCCAACGAAGTATGCGGAGGTTGAAGTAAGGCTCGTCCCAGCCGGCATGCCGCAGGGAGCCGGCACGGAAGAAGATCCTTACATCATTACGACCGCCAAGGAACTCAATGCAATGCGCGAGCTGTCCAGTACGTATTCGCCCGAGTATTTCAAAATTGCCAACGACATCGATCTGTCGGAATATGCAGATACCTGGACGCCGATTGGCGACGATTATAACCAGGAATTCGGCGGCATTGTCGATGGCAATGGAAAGACCATCCGCGGCCTAAATGTGGATCAGGCGGATGGAAGATATGTGGGGCTTTTTGGCTATCTCAGAAATTCTACCATTAAGAATTTAACCGTCGAGGTTGAGAAAGTCAATGGACGTACGTATATGGGCGGTTTGGCCGGTTATGCCAATGATTCCATTATCGATCATTGTGCAGTGCGTGCGGCGTCTGAGGATAGTATCATTTCCGGTTCCAGCAACGCTGGCGGCCTGGTTGGTACGGCCCTGGGAACAACGGTTACAAATTCCTATGCAGAAGTTGACGTGAAGGCGGCTAAGTTGGTCGCAGGCCTGATCGGCAGCTTTAGCGGCGATACTTCCGTATATGTAGAGAACTGCTATGCGACCGGCGACGTCACTTCGACCAATACCGATTTGAACACCCATATTCACGCGGGCGGTCTGATCGGCAACGCACAGAAGGCGGACATCCGCAACTGCTTTGCAACAGGTGACATTACAGCAACCGGTATTCGCATCGGCGGCTTGACTGCAACGCTTGCAGCGGCAACCAAGGGCGTGGGCATTGAGAACAGCTACGCATCCGGCACAATCCATGCGGGAGAAGGCTCTACATGGGTTGGCGGTTTGGTTGGTTCCCTGCAGAGCAGTGCTGTTCTTAAAAATACATACTATAATAGCGAGTGCGGTGTAGAGGCCGGCTGTGGAACCGTTTCCAGCGGTCTGGAGGATACGTCTGTCGGCAAGACGGAAGCAGAACTCAAGAGCCGCGATTTTGCATTGTTGCTCAATGCAAATACAGCCTCGGAATCCTCATGGGCAAAATGGGGCTTTGACGCGAATGTCAACAACAGCTACCCGGTCCTGACTGGGATCGGCGTCGGTACAGATGTCGATGAGGTTACAGAGGAAGATCAGTATGTCCACTACAACGTTATGCTGGACAATGTCGGCGGACTGCTACAGACCAATTTTGAAATCGATGTCAAAGTAGGCGACACACTTCAGCTTGGCTATGAATATGCGGTAACGGCAGATTCCAGAGACGACTTTGGTTATTGGCTTACGATCAATGGTAAGAAGGTGTCTCCTAACAAAAACAACGGAAAATTCTATTTTGAATATAATGGAGAAACCATCCAGGTAGGCGCCAATATCGGTTGTATCACTTCGAAGTTGCCGCCAGAGAATCCTCCGGCGCTCGTTCCGACAGAGGACATGGTTGGGGAAACGCAGAATGTCATCATGCCGCTGCGCGACTTTACCCAGAATGTAATCACCATTCCGATCGTAGCAGGTAACTGGTATGACGAGCAGGTCGGTTCGTTCACCTTTGAGGTGGATCATTATACCAAGAGCGACCGTTTCCAAGTGAGCAAGCTCACGCAGTCCAACATTGACGTCACAATGAATGAGGGCTATACCATTGAAGACTGTGTACCGGAAAGCTCAATGGGCTATGCTGTGGTCATGGGTGCAGATGGTGTCGCACGTTTGGGGACTACATCCCCGGCGTTGAATCAGTTCCGCGTGGAAGTCACAAAGGAAGAGACGGTCACCTTCAAGAGCGCAGGAAATGGCTTCTTGAATGATTTGACGAATGCACAAACGCCAGTAATTGAAACAGGAGCGATTGGTTCCGAAGTTCCGGTTCCGACAACTCGTCCGGCCAGCGGCTGTGAGTTTGTTTACTGGACCAATAGTGAAGGCGAAAAGGTAGAGCTCGGCGAAACGGTAAAGGTTCCGCTTGGAGGAGAAACCTATACGGCACACTTTGCAAAGGTGAAGTATACTGTACGCTTTGAGATCACAGATCCGAAATATGGCACCTTGGTAGCCAAAGGAAGTGGCGGCGCACAGGTCGATCCACAGACCGTTGAAGCGACAGGCTATGACTATAATACAGCCAGCTATCCAGAGGTTAAACCTGCAGATGGCTATACATGGTCCGGTTGGAGAGACAAGAATGATCCGGATGGTGAGATTCACAAGTGGGTAGGTACCTTCCAGTTCAGAGAGAATATCACCTATGAAGCGGTCATTGTTCCGGAGAACCATATTGACATTCAGTATCAGTTTGTAGCTCCTGGCGTAGAAAAACCGATTTTGAAGTATAGTGGTAAGCTGTTCTTGAATGAACCCAAGAATTTCATTACAGAAAAGACGATCGAAAATCTGGCAAAGAAGGGCTATCGTCTGGAACCGGCCGAGCAGGCAAATTGGGAAGTTCTTTACAGCGATGTCGGAGTCATTACGCTGAATGGCGAACCGGTTGAATGGCAAGGGCAGGATACCCTGATTACCTACACGGTTGTTCCAACGGCGCCACAGAGCTTGACGGTTTCGTATGGCAAGAACGTCAAGTTGGAAGTCAACGGCGTAAGCCAGCCGATAGCGGATCTAATCGGCAAGTATCAGTTAGATGAGGTGGAGAGCGGCACGGCATTCACCTTTACCTTTACACCTCGTGTAGACGGACAGGCGTTCCGTTCTGTTCAGATTGGCGACGCAGAACCGATTCTCATCAGTGGCACGTCCTATACGTATGAGTTCGAAATGCCGGTAACAGAGACCAATCTGAGCTTTACCTTTGAAATGACCGATAAGACGACGTTGCAGCAGGTTTATGATTATGCGAAGACGTATGTCGAAGATGGAACCGTTGACAAGCTGATTGAAAGTGTAAAGACCGCTTTCATGGAAGCTTATAACCACGCCAAGACTGTTTTGGACGACCCGGCTGCAACCCAGACAGACATCAATGAAGCATGGGTTAGGTTTGCTGGATATGATCCACTATCTTGAGTTTACCCCTGGCGATAAGGCAGACTTGCTGGAACTTTTGAAAATCGCCAATAGCCTGAATTCAGAAGATTACACAGCATCCAGTTGGGACGCCCTTGTTAAGATGCGTACCGCGGCTCAGTCCGTCGCAGACGATGCAGAGGCATTGGAAAATGACATTCAGAAGGCTCGTGATAACCTTTACAATGCGCTCATGGCGTTGGTATATGCGGCCAACCGCAGCCAGTTGGATCTGCTGATTGCAGAAGCAGAAGAAATTCTGCCGCAGTTGGAATCCAAGTATCGCCCGGATGGTCAGGAAGAATTCAAGGCAGCTTTGCAGGCTGCAAAGGACTTGACGGACGAAGCAACGCAGAGCGAGGTCGATCAAGCAGCGCTTCGCCTTTCCAATGCGATTGCAGCTCTGCGGTTGATCCCCAATCGAGATGAACTGAAAGCATTGATTGACGAAGTGAAGCGCTTGGATATGAGCGATTACACGGCTACGAGTGCTTCTGCTTGCCTGGCGGCATTGCACATCGCAGAAAATGCCTACAACAATGCGCAGGCAACTCCAAAGGAAATCATGGAAGCGTTTGATCTTTTGGAAGATACAAAAGCAAATCTGAAGATCAATAACAACCATAATAGTTCCAGCGGTTCCAGCAGTTCCGGCGGTAAGGGCGGCAGTTCTTCCGGTAGCACTGGTGGGACGGCAATTGCGGCGACGTCTCCAGTTGTAAATGCAGCTCAAAACGTCACCGTACAAGCTTCGGTTCGCAGTGATACCACCCTTCCGTTTACGCTCAAGAGAGGTAGTGCTTATTGCTTCAAGATGACAGTTACCAACGGCAGCACCGCAATGCCGAGCTTTACGGTGGGCAATGGTAGTGTATTGAAGACGCAATTCGTTGCAAAGAGCGGGAACGACTATTACTTCCGCGTATGGGCAATCGGAACTCCTGGACAGCAGACGGGCGTGTATACGCAAATGCCTGGTGAAAACCCACAGTTCCATTGCGCAGTTACGATTGGATGATCTTTTAAAGGATTATTCGAAAGGATAGAAAGGCCCCCAGCCAGTCTTTTGTGATTGGCTGGGGGTCTTTTGTGATTTTCTTTACAACGGGGGTATTCCTATGCGAATGGACGCATATGTATAGAATGGCAAAAGTGGATATGATGAAAGCAGAATTTTGATTAAGATGTAACCGGTCTACCTTTAACCGTTATATCTACAACGATTTCGTACGTTTTCGTAATGGTTCGCTTTTAAAAGATCTACAATACCATATAGAAATGGCGGTGAAACGATGGTTGTTGTAATCCGAAAGAAACAAATTCTTGCCGTGCTCCTTTGCCTGTTGCTTTTGGCAGCGGTCCCGGGAATTTTTCATCATGCTTCAACAGCAAGTGTGACAGCATCTGCACAGGCGAATACCAACTGGGGATTGAGTTTTCAAGAAGAGGGAAAAACGCCAGTCGGCAATGCATCCGCTGATTTTTTAAAGCAATATAATGCTTACTATGCGGGAGATCCGGCAAAAAAGACAATTTATCTCACATTTGACGCCGGGTATGAAAATGGCTATACCCCAGCCATTTTGGATACGCTGAAAAAGCACAACGTAAAAGCTGCCTTTTTTGTTGTGGGAAATTACATAGAAACCAGTCCCGACCTGGTCAAACGAATGGTAGAAGAAGGACACATTGTTGGTAACCACACCTACCATCATCCGGATATGTCGAAGATTTCTGCGATGGAGGATTTTCAGAAAGAGATCTCCTCCCTCGAGGCTTTATATAAGGAAACAACTGGGAAAGAGATGGAAAAATTTTACCGGCCTCCCCAGGGAAAATATAATGAGAGCAATTTAAAACAAGCACAGGAATTGGGATATAAAACGATTTTTTGGAGTTTAGCATATGTGGATTGGTATGTCGATAAGCAGCCCTCGAAGGAAGAAGCCTTTGATAAGCTGCTCCACGTATCCATCCAGGGGCGGTTGTCCTATTACATAGCACGTCCAAGACGAATGCTGAGATTTTGGATGAACTTTTGAGCAAGTGGGAGGCAGAGGGTTATACCTTTGGAACCCTGCACGATTTGTGTGGATAGCCATGTGTTCCCCAGCTTTCGATAAAAGAGGACGCTCCTTTTTATGCAGAGAGCCAGGGGCCGGCTGATACCTATTTTTGCCATTGCTCTCGTTCTTGAGACGATCGTTGGAAAAGAGGGTGTCCCAAAACTGCGAATTTTTCGATTCATAGGAAAGGGGCGTCCTCTTTCTGTTTGGGAAAATATCTGCGTTTCTAAAAAAGAGGGTATCCTTCCGTCATTTCATGACTTTTGGGATACCCTCTTTTTTATTTGTTCTATAGATCGTTTGGGGATTTATAAAATAGCTATGCAGAAAGTAAGGAAACACAGATGCCCAACAGAGCGCCACATAACACTTCAAATGGCGTTATGCCCCAAAGATACCTCCAGGGTACCGATGGATTCTTTGATCTCAGCCATTTTTCCTGTTTTGTCGGTTTCCTCCAGATAATCCGCGATTTGATTGATCGCCTTTGCTTGCTCGCCAGCGGCGCGCCGTACGCCCATCGCGTCATATAGAACAACCGCAGCAAACGTCAGGGCGAGTGCAGCAATTGGGGAGGCAAAGCCGACCTCCTGCTACCGTGGCGATTGCCACGGAACATCCCAGAGCGGAATGTGCGCTGGGCATTCCACCTGACTCAGACAACCGTTTTAGGTTGATCTTCTTGTTTTGTAATAAGAATATCCCCGTTTTAATCAACTGGGATAACATCCATGAGATAAATCCCACATTGATAATTCGGTTGCTGATCAGGAGCTGCCAATTCATTCAATTTCCTTCTTTCCGTCTGAATGTACGGTGATTTTTCGATAGATTAACAAACCAATCCCACTGATGATTGCAGTGGCAACGAAAACCAAAACCGCGAACGTATAATTCTGCATCCCAAGCGCTTCCCCGCCAATTGTGGATGTGATGACCGAGGGGATGCGAGCAATGCTGGAGAGGATCAGAAAGGTGCGCAATTTCATGGGAATGAACCCAATAAAATAGGTAAACAGATCCTTGGGTGTACCAGGAATAAAAAACAAAATAAAGATTAATAGGTTTAGCTTTTTTGTATTCTGTAGAAACTTCAAAGATTGGAGTTTTTCCCTTGAGATGAAGGCCTCTACCATCCGGATTCCAAAGGACTTCGTAAGCCCATAAATGATAACGGACCCCACGGCTGCGCCGGCCAAACAGAGGAACATACCGGGTATTGCTCCAAATGCGTATCCCGCGCCGATCTCTACCGCTTCGCCGGGGATGATAGCAATGACCACCTGCAAAGCCATGATCCCTATCAATGTAAGCGGCCCCCAAATGCCTTGTTGCTCCACCCATACGCGAAAGGTTTTTCCATCCGCCAGAAATTCCATCAACTTCTGCCCGACGGTCGCTGCAAATACAATGGAAAATAGGAGAAATCCAATGAAAGATACCAAACTGACAATCCGTCTGCGCCGCAGATACGCAGAGTCCCCCTCCTTTTGGACATGCTTTAACGGCTTGTCCTTCGAATAAGAGGAAACGGTTTTGCAATACAATGGCCCTTCCTTAATCATATCGATACGCCCCTTGCACTTTTTGATTCTGCGTGCTATTCTACAAGTAAATTCTTACAAGTCTCCCCATGAATTTCTTAAAGAAATCTTAAAATGGGACAAGAAAAAACCTGTAAACGTGCAAGGAAGGGATGAAATGGAACATCCATTTCTCTATGCGGACGACAATAAACGATACCATACGCTCGCTTATCATTTGAAAAGGCGATTTGGAAGGCGGGTATTTAAAGCCTCTATCGATGCCGGTTTTACATGTCCGAATTTGGACGGTACACGAGGAACGGGCGGCTGTACCTATTGCCAGGGAGGCAGCGGCGCTTTTGCGCCTGGACCAGCTTTTTCGATCACAAGACAGATTCAGATCGAGCAGGCCCGCATTCACCTCAAGTGGAAGGATGCCCCCGTGATTGCCTATTTTCAGGCACACACCAATACATATGCGCCCCTACCCATCCTCCAGAAAAAGTACGAAGAAGCGCTTGCAGTGGAGGGGGTGTGCGGCTTGAGCCTCGCAACGCGGGCAGACGCATTGTCCCCAGAGACAATCGATTATCTCGCAGAGCTTTCTCAACGGACGTATCTCACGGTGGAGTTAGGCCTACAGACAATCCATGACGAAACCGCGGTGAGAATCCATCGAGGGCACTCTTATACGGAATTCAACCAGGCTTACCAGGCTTTGAAACGACGTGGAATTCGTGTCTGTGTTCATTTAATTGACGGGCTTCCAGGAGAGACGTTCCCCATGATGTTGGAAACAGCACGCGCTGTTGGACAATTGCGGCCAGATGCGGTAAAGCTGCATCTGTTGCACATCCTGCGCGGAACACCCCTTGCCGAAGCGTATACGGCTGGACGGTTTACCCCTATGACGCGGGAAGCTTACATCCATACGGTTTGCACACAGCTGGAATGGCTTCCGCCAGAAACTGTGATTGAACGTGTGACTGGTGATGGACAACGTGAAATGCTCTTGGCGCCGCTTTGGAGTCTTGATAAGATTGCCGTACTCGGCGGCATTGACCGCGAGCTGGCACGGCGCAATACGGTTCAAGGGGCGCGCTTTTCCTAAAAAGCTTCTTCTAAGAGTGTACGAGTGTTGGGAAAAAAAGTCAAGCGAATAAAGAGGAAAACACGAAAACCTGATCGATGGAAAGTAAGATCGAAAGAGAGAAATCACATAGGATTCTCATACAATCGGGAAAATCGATCCGATAGAGGTGTAAATATCGGAGGATTTGGGCCGCGCGCCCTTTCGAGACAGGTGGGAGATGGTGCCTTCGGAGGATCTCTAGAGGGAAATGGTGTGGGAAATACGCTATATTCCTGTGGAATGGGCAAGTCGAATGGGATGAAATGTACTTATAGAAATTTATTTATCTAGGAGAACAGGAGGATATCGATGCAAAAAACGATGTTAGCGGCGGTTTATCATGGGTTCGAGGATTTGCGCTTGGAAGAGCGCCCGATTCCCAAACTACAGGACCCGCGGGATGCCATTGTAAAAGTAACTCTTTCCACAATTTGTACCAGTGACTTGCATATATTGCATGGAGCGGTTCCGAGGGCTGTGCCGGGGACCGTATTGGGGCATGAATTTGTCGGAGAGATCGTTGCTATTGGAGAAGGTGTGAAAAAGCGGAAGGTGGGTGAACGTGTGGCAGCCAACTGTATCACTTTTTGTGGGGATTGTTGGTTTTGCCGCAAGGGATTTATCAACAACTGTACACATGGCGGTTGGGAGCTCGGCTGCCGAATAGATGGCTGCCAAGCAGAATATGTCCGCGTACCCTATGCAGACATGGGATTGACCAAAATTTTAGACAATGTTAAGGATGACGATGCATTGTTTTTGGGGGATATCCTATCCAGCGGCTATTTTGGTGCAGAGTTGGCAGAGATTCATCCAGGCGACACGGTTGCAGTGATTGGCGCTGGACCAGTGGGGCTTTGCGCTGCAATGTGTGCAGGTCTATTTGGCGCCGGAGATGTGATTATGCTCGATATTGACCCGGAGCGCTTGGAACTCGCCAAACAGCTTGGGCTTGCTACCTATGGGATTTGCCCTTCGGAGGTAAACGCGGAGGAGGCTGTTCGTTCTTTGACACAGGGCCGCGGCGCGGATGCGGTGATCGAGGCCGCGGGAGGGGCGGATAGTTTCCAGACCGCTTGGCAGATCGCCCGGCCCAATGCGGTTGTTGCGTTGGTTGCCATGTATGAGCAAGCGCAATCGCTTCCTCTGCCGGATATGTATGGAAAAAATCTGATCTTCAAAACAGGAGGAGTGGATGCGGTTCACTGCGAGCAACTGATGAAGCTGCTTTCTTGTGGAAAACTGCACACAGATTTCCTCATTACGCATCGCGCACCATTGAACGACCTTTTAGAAGGATACCGTATATTTGGCGGCAAGCAGGATCACTGCCTGAAATGGGCGGTTACACCGCCAGTCAGCCGATAGGGGGGAGTAAACGATGATTCCGACAATAGAGCAAGCGCAAGCACTGCTGGAACAGTATAACCGGGAGGCGTTCCACCTTCGTCATGCTAAGATTGTCTCCGGTGTGATGGGCTGGTTTGCGAAGGAACTAGCGCCGGACGAAATTGCATTTTGGAAAGTGGTCGGTCTGTTGCACGACCTCGATTTTGAACGGTATCCAGAACAACATTGTATCAAAAGCCAAGAGATCATGCGGGAGAATGGAATCGATGAGCGCATAATCCGGGCCACCGCCAGCCATGCCTATCCGGCGGTAGACATCCGGCCCGAACATATCATGGAGAAGGTTCTCTATGCCACGGATGAACTCACTGGGCTAATCGGTGCAGTTGCATTGATGCGGCCCTCAAAAAGTGTTTCGGATCTAGAGGTGAAATCGGTTAAAAAGAAATTTAAGACGCCAAACTTTGCAGCGGGCTGTTCCCGTGAGGTGATTCAGGCGGGGGCGGACATGCTCGGTTGGCCGCTGGATGAACTGATACAAAAGACCATACTTGCCATGCGCAGCCTACAGGATGAGATGGAACTCTGAGGAGGACAACAACAATGGGACAGATACCGACACAGCGGCTTTATTATGAAGATGCTTATTTACAGAAGTTTACGGCAACGGTCACTGGGTGTGAGGCGCAGAAGGATGGCTTTACCGTTACCCTGGATCGCACCGCCTTTTATCCGGAGGGCGGCGGACAGCCCGCAGACCATGGGATACTTGGGGACGCCAAGGTGTTGGATGTCCAAGAACAGGGTGGCCGGCTGCTTCACACTACGGACCGCCCGCTCGAAGTAGGAACAACGGTGGAAGGGATAATCGACTGGCCGAGACGATTCCTGTTTATGCAGCAACACACCGGAGAACATATCGTCTCCGGAATTACCCACCGCCTGTTTCAATGGAACAATGTGGGGTTCCATATGGGTGCGCAGGCGGTCACGGTGGACTTCAATGGGGAACTGACCACAGATCAAATCGCGCAGGTAGAGCATCTGGCCAACCAGGCGGTCTATGAGAATCTGCCCGTGCAGGCGGAATGGCCCTCCAAGGAGGAGCTGGAGCAAATCGACTACCGCAGTAAAAAAGAGCTCGCTGGGGAAGTGCGGATTGTGACGATACCCGGTTATGATTGCTGTGCCTGTTGCGGCCTTCATACGGCACAGACCGGAGAAGTAGGCGCAATTAAAGTGGTTGCGATGCAGCGTTACAAAGGCGGCGTCCGGGTGACGCTACAGTTTGGAAGCCGTGCCTTGGCAGATTACGACGAAAAGTTGAAAAGCGTCACAGATATTTCGGTTCTTCTTTCGGCAAAGCCAGAGGAAGTGGTGGGCGCAGTAGAGCGCCTGCTTTCGGAACGGGACCATCTTCGGCAACAAGTTTATCAATTGCAACAGGAGATCTTTGCCCAGAAGGTTGCTGCGGTTCCAGAAGGCCAGGAGCGCGTCTGCTTTTTTGAGGAAGGACTCTCTCCGGATAGTCTGCGGAATTTCTGCTTGGCGCTCTCCGAGCGCGCAAGAACAGCGGTTGTTTTTTCCGGAACGGATGCAGATGGCTGGAAATATGCGATTGCAGGAAAGGAGGACGTCCGTTCCCTGGGGAGAGCACTCAACCAGAGGTTTTCTGGGCGCGGGGAGGAAAGGCAGAGCTGGTCCAAGGGTCCGTACAGGGGACGCGGCAGGCCATTGAATCCTTTATTCTTAAGGACTTGCTGCCGTCCTAATGGCTATCAGCCGGAAAATTCATAGATAAATAGGGATCGATAAAATTCGATACATTTCGGTGTGCCCTCGGCAGGGATTTTCCTTCCGGGGGCCTTTTTTGTTCTAAGGAGTGGCACTTGTCCATAGATATGTATGGAAAGGAGGACAAGAGATGGAAAACAATTTTGAATCCAGATTTGATTCGGCAGCGCGTGCGGTCTGCGACCGTTTGCGGAAATATCTGTGCCTGCTGCCAACCGATATGAAAGAACAGGCGCAGGAAATCCGTTTTCGTGTGAATCAGCCGGTCTCCATCTGTTGTACGGGCGGTGTATATTTTTTGAATCGAAATGGACGGCCCTCTTGCAGGCCGGAACCGGACGGGATGCGGGCAACTCGCGAGGACATCGACGAGACTTTTCGAGGGATTTGCAGTTACTCCGTATATAGCCATCAGAGTGAGATCAAAAACGGATTTATTACCCTGAGCGGAGGCCACCGCGTAGGGCTTTGTGGCACAGCGGTGATCTCCGGAGGAGAAATCAACAGCTTGCGCGACATCAGCTCCATCAATATCCGTATTGCCCGGCAGGTTTACGGATGCGCCAGCGGCGTGCTACAGGCAGTGGGAAAAAACCTACGGGATGGAGTACTGGTGGCCGGAGCGCCTTCCAGCGGCAAAACAACCATCCTGCGCGATATAGCCAGGCAGCTGTCCTCCGGCTTGTGCGGGGATGTCCGAAAGGTGGCAGTGGTGGATGAACGAGGTGAGTTGGCAGGAACGTATCGCGGTGTACCGCAGAACGACCTGGGGCCGTGTTGTGATGTTCTGGACGGCTATCCAAAGGGGGAAGGCATTTTGCAGGCAATCCGTTCGCTTTCCCCCGAATTTATCATCTGTGACGAGATGGGAGGTCTGGCCGATGTGGAAGCCGCCGCCCAGGGGCTTAATGCCGGGGTGGGAATGATTTCCAGTGTACATGCGGGGAGTGTGCGGGAACTCCTTCGCCGGCAACAGGCGCTCAGTCTATTACATACCGGCGCTTTTGGATATGTAGTTCTTCTGGAAGGCAGCCGAGAACCGGGCCGTGTCGCAGGGGTCTATAAGGCAGGTGATTTGCTTGCTCAAGGTTTTGGGAATTCTGCTTCTGATCGCAGCAGGGACCATAGCGGGATATGTACAGTCGCATAGGCTTTCACAGAGGGTACAACAACTTGAGGAAATGCTTCGATTCCTGAATGCAGCACAGACAGAAATCCGTTATTCCGCGGCGTCTGTTGCAGAAATTGTTCAGAGACATGGGAGGAGTCTTGCGTTTTTACAGGAGTGCGCGGCACATTGCGAAGAGGGGGGAGGATTTCCACACAGCTTGGAAGAAAGGGGTGCAGGCTGGTTCGAAAGGGACGGGCCTCACAGAAGCGGGACCGGCTCCTTTTGAGCGACTTCGGGGACGGGTTTGGAGCCAGCGATGTAGAGGGCGAGCTTTCGCATTGCCGCCTGTATACGGAACTTTTCAGCGACCGGTTGGAGAATGCGCGATCAGAAAAGACTCGAAAAGGAAAGCTATACCTGATGCTGGGGTCCTTCTCGGGGATTGCCGTTGCCCTATTTTTATGCTGAACAGCGGATTATCAAACATAGCCCTGTACACAACCAGGGTGTTGGGGAGGAACAGAAAATGGATGTGGATCTGATCTTTAAAATCGCCGCGATCGGTATCATCGTCGCCGTACTCAATCAGCTTTTAGTGCGCTCCGGCAGGGAAGAACAGGCTATGATGACGACATTGGCCGGGCTGATTGTTGTGCTGATGATGATTATCCAACAGATCGACGTGCTGTTCCGGTCCATCAAATCCATTTTCGGGCTGTGACGGTGCAAAACGTCCACCCCGGCGGGGAGGTGCAGGGATGAACATCATCGGCATTGTGGGAGCGGCGCTGATTGCAGCGATTCTGGCCGTGACACTTAAGCGGTACAATCAGGAATATGCGGTCATTATCAGCATCATCGCCGGGGTGGTCATCCTGGTAGAGATTTTATTAAACCTCACCCCAGCCGTGCGCGAGATTACGACCTTGCTCTCCGGGGTAGGACTTTCGCAGGAATACGGTTTGATTCTGTTTAAAACACTGGGAATCTGCTTTTTGGCACAGTTCGCGGCCGATTCCTGCCGGGATGCCGGGGAGAGCGCCTTAGCGTCTAAAGTGGAGCTCGCAGGGAAAATATCCATTCTTGTGCTCTCCTTGCCATTGTTTGAGGACATTGCGCAGACGGCTCTTGGACTGATTGGCGGATGATAAAAAAAGGATGGATGTCGCATGAAACGGATGGTTTGCCTCATGCTGGCGCTTTTTCTGCTGGCGATCCTTGCACCCATAGCGCGGGCAGAAACAACGGAGGATTACTGATGCAGAACAGATGGAGGAAAGCGGCGCAGCCGACTTGCCGGAAGAACTTCCCATGGAGACGCAGAACGCATTGGAAGGAACTCGGTATCCGTGGGACGGATTGGCAGGCGTTGACAGCAATTACACCGGAATCCCTCTTCTCTGAAATCGGAGGAATGGCGGAGGAAAGCGCGCAGGGCCCCCTGCAGGCCGCGACTTCGGTGATTGCAGTTCTGCTGCTTTGCGCATTGTGCAATGGAATGAAGCTGTCCCTGGGGGATAAACCGCTCGGCGGCGTGATCGGTATGGTTGGCGCGCTCTGTGTCTGCACAACCGTGGTCAGGGCCGGTAGTGGCGTGTATAGAACATGCAGCACAGGTCGTACAGGCTGCGGCGGGCTTCCTGCTGGCTTGTGTGCCGGTACTGGCGGGAATCATGCTGGCGGCGGGACAGCCGGCTTCTGCTGGTTCTTACAATCTACTGATGATGGCGGTGGGCAATGTGATTTCGATTCTATCCGCCAGCATTTTGGTCCCAGGATTGAACATCTATCTGGCCCTTTCCATCGTTTCCGCCATCTCCCCGGGGGTAAACTTGGGCGGTATCTGCAACGCCTTTCATAAGGTGGTCAAATGGGTGCTGGGGTTTTGTATGACCGTATTTGCCGGTTTACTGACAGTACATAGCATCGTGGCGTCCTCTATGGATGAGACGACAGCAAAAGCGGCCAAATTCGTGGTAAGCAGTTTTGTCCCCGTCGTCGGCAGCGCCTTGGGGGATGCTTTACAGACAGTAACCGGCTGTGTCAAACTCCTAAAATCCGGTGTAGGAGCCTTTGGCCTTTTGGCTGGCGCTTTGATTTTTTTACCCGTCATTTTGCAGTGCCTGCTCTGGATGGTAACGCTGAATGTGTGTGCAGGAGCAGGGGACATCTTTGAACTCAAAGAAATCACTTCTCTGTTGCGAGCAGTTGCCAAAGCCGTCGAATTGATTCTGGCGATTGTGCTGTGCTGTTTGACCGTCCTGACTGTCTCCACGGCAATTGTCCTGCTGATGGGAAAGGGGGAGGATAATGGGGGCGGTCCGAGAATGGAGCGCGGCGATCTGCTTGGTGGCTTTGGCAGCCGCCCTACTACAGGGGTTGGTGCCGAACGGCTCGATGGAACGGATGGTCAAACTTGTCCTGGGGGCCTTTGTGCTTTGTGCGATGGCGATGCCCCTGAAAAACTTAGGGGTGCAAATTGCCTGGAATTTTCCGATAGAAGGACATACACAGGAGAATACACAACTGCAAAGTACGGTGGAAACGCAAATGGAAACTGCGGCAAGGTCCAGCATTGAGAACCTGGTGGCGGCAGAGCTGAGCAAAATGGATGTGAAAAGTGAAAAAGTTGTGGTGCGGATGGATACAAACGCGGACAACAGCATAGGTATTAACAGGGTGGAAGTCACGCTGGCCGAGGGGTACGGCGGCGACTGTGCCCGGGCCCAAGCGCGCTTACGAGAGACGCTTGGGCTGGAAGTGGAGGTAACGGCGCATGGCGACGGCGGAACATGAAGGAAAGAGCTGGTTTGAAAAGCTCGCAGAAAATGAAACCTGCCGAAAATGGGTTGTGATCGCAGGGGTAGCAGGGATTGCACTGATCTTCCTGTCGGGGTTGCTCAGTCCGGGAAAGGAAAAAGAACCAGAAAATTCCTCTCAACCGGCGGCACAGTCCGCACAGGCGTACACCGAGGAGCTGGAACAGAGCCTTGCGGAATTGGTCACGCATATTCAAGGGGCGGGCAATGCAAAAGTGATGGTGACTGTGGAACGAGGTGCAGAACAGGTGTACGCCCAGGAGGAGAAACGCAGTACCCAGACCACCTCGGACCGCGGTTCCAACGACAGTACAGAAACCAATTACATCTTGGTGAAGGATGCCGATGGTTCCCAACGCGCGTTGGCCATCACAGAAGTACAGCCGGTGGTCAAGGGGGTGGTGGTCGTGTGCGATGGCGGGGACGATCCCGTGGTACAGCAGCGCATCATCGACGCAGTAACCACGGCGTTGGATATTACATCGGTCCGAGTCTGCGTGGTCAAGGCAGCGGACACCGGATAGCCCCGTTTCGATCACTGCTGTGCCCGGCGTTGCAGTACAGGGCGAAAATTTACAACAGGAGGAGTACATACTTATGGGTATCGGAAAACGTCAGCTTGTTCTTGCGGCCTTGGTCGTCGCGCTGGGGGCAGCCGTCTATTTGAATTGGCAATTCTCAGGAGATAATCAGCTGCTTGCAACGAACACGGTCACCTCGCAGAAGGAACTCGGAGAAGCACAACTGGTCAATGCCTCCGTGCCGTCCTCCTCGGCGCCGGCAGAATCGTCCAGCGCACCGGTTTCCTCTGGGACGGAACAACCGGCGGATACAAACGATTATTTCACACAGGCGCGTTTGAGTAGACAGAAAGCGCGGGATGAGGCGGTCGAGCTCTTGGAAAAGGTGCTACAGGACGCGGAGCAGAGCGATGCCGCGAAGAAGGACGCGGTTGCACAGGCAGCGGTCGTAGCGCAAAATGTCTTGAAAGAAAGTAATATTGAAAATCTCATCAAGGCCAAGGGCTTTGAGGACTGCGTGGTATTCCTGCAAAATGGGGAGTGCAACGTGGTGGTAAAGGTCAAGGAATCTGACCCGAACAATGCGGTCGTTATCAAGGATATTGTGGCCGGGCAGGCGGGCGTCTCCTACGATAAGATCAAAATCGTGGAGAACCAGTAGGATTTCTTTGGCGCTTCCCTTGTGCTTTTCTTCCATCCTGTGGTATAATAACCACGTGGAAGTTTGAAAATCGAACGAATCTTTTGAACCCTCCACGACTGTGGAGGGTTTCTTATTTTGACAAGATACGCGGAGGAAGCTTATGAAACGAAGCGAAGCCAGAGAGCAGGCGTTTGTCCTGACTTTTGAAAGGACCATCAATCGGGACTCCGTCAGCCGGATTATCGATGCGGCCGGCCTGTCCAAGGATGTCATCGTGGATGATTTTGCAGAGCGTCTTGCAGAGGGCGCAGAGCAGCATGAGGCGGAGATCGACGCACAGATTGAAAAGAATATCCGTGGTTGGAAGATGACCCGCTTGTCAAAGGTTTCCCTGTCCCTGCTGCGGCTTGCAATTTATGAGATTTTATTTGAGCAGGAGATCCCCATCAGCGTTTCGATCAATGAGGCGGTTGACCTGGCAAAGAAGTATGGGACGGCAGAGGATGCGCCATTCGTCAACGGCGTATTAGCCTCTGTTGCAAAGGAATTCGGTGAAAAGCATGCATAAGGCTTTGGGCATCGATACGAGCAACTATACGACGTCAGCCGCATTATATACGGACGGGACCGTACGCCAGCAAAAAATGTTGTTGCCGGTGCGGAAGGGGGAGCTCGGCTTGCGGCAGAGTGACGCTGTTTTTCACCACGTTCAGCAGCTTCCGCAGGTGCTGGAGCGGTTGTTCCAGGAAACAAGCGGAGCGGTTACGGCGGTAGGGGCGTCTGCCCGGCCGCGTGACCAGGAAGGGTCCTATATGCCCTGTTTTACAGTGGGAACCGGCACGGCGAAGGCGATGGCAATGGCGCTTTCCGTGCCTTTCTTTTCGTTTTCCCATCAAGCGGGACACATTGCAGCTGCACTCTACTCTGCTGGAAAGCTCTCTTTTTTGAAGAAACCATTTTTGGCGTTCCATGTCTCCGGCGGTACAACCGAGGCGGTGCGGGTTGTGCCGGATCGGGAACATCTCTTTCAGACCGAAATTGTCGCCCGCTCGCTTGATTTAAAAGGGGGACAGGCCGTGGACCGTGTGGGAGGTATGTTGGGGTTGCCATTCCCGGCTGGAAAATACCTTGAGGAGTTGGCGATGCAGTCCGACGCCTTGTTTTCTATCCGCCCGTCCATGAAAGGGGCGGACTGTTCGCTGTCCGGAGTGGAAAATCAATGCCGAAAGATGCTCGAGGAGGGCTGTCCACGGGAGGACGTGGCACGGTATTGTCTTCTCTCCATTCTGGCAGCCTTGGACGGTATGGCGGCTGCCTTGCAGAAGGAATACCGCGGGCTGCCCATGCTCTTTGCAGGCGGAGTGATGTCCAATGGGATCATTCGATCTGCGCTCACAGAAAAGTATGGCGCTGTATTTGCCGAACCTGCATTTTCCAGTGATAATGCGGCTGGGATTGCCGTACTCACAGAGATGAAATATTCCGGAGCATATTAAATGTCCGTATCCTATATCCCGAAATGGGGGTGGAGCCATGGTAGAGCCGATCGTATTGACCGTTACACAACTGAATACGTATATCAAGTCCCTGCTAGAAGGCGACGCGCATTTGGCGAGCGTCTTTGTCAGCGGGGAAATTTCCAATTTTACGAACCATTACCTGGTCGGGGCATTTTTATCTTTCTTTGAAAGACAGTCAATGTGTGGTCAAGTCGGTGATGTTTGCCACTTATGCGCGGCGTCTGCGTTTTGTACCGAAGGATGGTATGAAGGTGATAGCGCGCGGGCATGTAGGCGTATACGAGCCGACTGGACAGTATCAGCTCTACATCGAGGATCTCCAGCCGGACGGCGTGGGGGCCTTGAACCTCGCTTTTGAGCAATTGAAGGAAAAATTGGGCTGCGGAAGGACTTTTTCGCGCAGACCGCAAAAAGTCGCTGCCTCCCTTTCCGATGCGCATCGGGGTGATTACCTCCCCGACAGGCGCGGCCGTACACCGATATGGTCACGATTTTGGCGCGGCGGTGGCCGCTGGCGGAAATCATCTTTTGCCCGTTTTGGTACAGGGGGAGGGGGCTGCGCCCGCAGATGGTTGATGCCCTTCGGCGGATGAATCGCCTTCGCTGTGCTGATGTCATCCTCTTGGGCCGTGGCGGCGGATCTTTGGAGGACCTGTGGCCGTTTAACGAAGAGACGCTTGCCCGAGCTGTGGCAGCTTCGAAGATTCCAGTGATTAGTGCGGTCGGCCATGAGACAGACTTCACCATCTGTGATTTTGTGGCGGATCTGCGCGCGCCAACGCCATCTGCGGCGGCGGAGTTGGCCGTCCCCGATCAGGCAGATTGGCTTTGCAGCCTGCGCGGCCAAGAGGCGCGAATGGCGTCCCTCATGCGTGCAAAGTTGGCACGGCTCCGTCAACAATTGGACGCCTTAACGGGAAGTCGCATCCTGCGCAATCCACAGGAGCTATTGGCGGTTCAACGTATGCGGATAGATGGACTGTCGGCCCAGCTTTCCGGGTGCATGGGACGGAAATTAGCGGACAGGGAAGCCTATTTGGCGGAACTGTGTGGGCGGTTGCATGCGCTCAGCCCGCTGGCGGTGCTTTCCCGCGGATATACAATTGCCTGTGGCGCGGATGGGCAGGTGGTCACCAGCGCCGGACAAGTACATCAGGGGGACAGGCTCTCCTTACAAACTTCAGATGGAACGATCGGCTGCCTGGTGGAACAGGCGGCATATGGTTCAGAACAGGAGGAATCAAAAGATGGCAAAAAAGGCGATGACATTTGAGGCGGCGGTTTCCCGGCTGGATGAGATCGTTCAGCTGCTGGAAGCGGGAGGAGAACCGTTGGATTCCTCGATGAAACTGTTTGAAGAGGGGTCCGCGCTGGCAACACTATGTTACGACAAGCTCAAACAGGCGGAACAAAAGATCACCCAGCTTTCTGCGCTGGAAAAGGAGGAGCTGGTATGAAGCTCGACGCATATCTCCCCATGGTGGAACAGAAATTGGAGGAGTTTCTTCCAAAGGAACATTGCCGCTATGAACGGTTGATCGAAGCTATGCGCTATAGCCTTTTGGATGGAGGAAAGCGTGTACGGCCAGTACTGGTGCTGGAATTTTGCCGGCTGTGTGGCGGCGATGTACAGGCGGCTCTGCCATTTGCTTGTGCAGTAGAGATGATTCATACCTATTCCCTCATTCACGATGATCTCCCCTGTATGGACAACGACGATATGCGCCGTGGAAAGCCCTCTAACCACAAAACCTTCGGGGAGGATACTGCACTGTTGGCAGGGGACGGCCTTTTGACATTGGCATTTGCAGTCATGCTTTCGCCGGAGAGTATTGCTGCAGTAGGAGCCGGGCGCGCTACAGAAGCAGCTTTTCAGTTGGCTTCTGCGGCGGGAATTCATGGAATGGTCGGCGGGCAGGAAATCGACCTTCGTTCCGAAGGAACGGCTGTTTCTTTGGAGACGCTTCAAGAGATGGATGAGAAAAAAACCGGGCTCTCATCTTGGCTGCCACGCGAATGGGCTGCGCGCTGGCAGGGGCGGATGAACGCCAGCGCCGCGCGGCAGAACATTACGCGCGCGCAATTGGATTGGCTTTTCAGATTGTAGATGACATCCTGGACGTGGAGGGCGACGCAGAAACGCTTGGTAAGGCGACTGGAAGCGATGCGGAAAACCAGAAGGCAACGTATGTTTCTCTTCTGGGGTTGGAACCTGCAAAGAAGCGGGTGAAAGAGTTGACCCATGCGGCAGTGCGCGCTTTGGAACCCTTCGGAGAAGAGGGAATTTCCCTGGCGGATTTTGCAAAAGATTTGGCATTGCGCCGCTGTTGAATGGGGAAAGTGATTGACTTTTTTGACAGGATGTGCTAATATTGATAAGCCGCATATTACGGGCTATAAGTGGGTTTCCCCGCCCGATAGTAGCGAGACTAATGTAAAGGTAGGAACAGAAATTCATGTTTGCAGTGATTGAAACTGGCGGCAAGCAGTACAAAGTACAGGCTGGCGACACCATCTTTGTTGAGAAGCTTGCTGTGGAAGCGGACGCAACCGTTGACTTTAAGGTCATTCTGTTGGACAACGATGGCGACGTCAAGGTCGGCGCACCGTATGTGGAGGGCGCATCCGTGTCCGGTAAGGTCTTGAAGAACGGCAAGTCCAAGAAGATCACGGTCTTCACCTATAAGCCCAAGAAGGGTGAGAAGCGTAAGATGGGCCACAGACAGCCCTACACCAAAGTGCAGATTGAAGCTATTAATGCGTAATGATCTGCGCTGAATTTTTCACCAGGCCCGACGGCGATTTGGTTGGATTTCGCATCAGTGGTCATTCTGGCAGCGGAGTAGAAGGCAACGATGTCATTTGTGCAGCCGTTTCTTCTGCGGCATATATGACGGCCAACACGGTGACAGAGATTATCGGTGTGGAGGCGCAGGCGGTAGCCGAAGAAGGTTATATGCTTGTGCGGATTCCGGCCAAGGCGGCGAGGGACTGCCGCGTTTTGTTCGCGGGTTTCAAGCTTCACATGTTGGGGCTTGAGGAACAATATCCAGAAAATATCAATGTAAGCTATGTGGAGGTGTAAGGTATGTTGAAGATAAATATTCAGCTGTTCGCACATAAAAAAGGAATGGGTTCTACCAAGAACGGCCGTGATTCCGAGTCCAAACGCCTTGGTGTGAAGCGTGCAGACGGCCAGTTTGTTTTGGCTGGCAATATCCTCGTGAAGCAGCGCGGTACACACATTCATCCGGGCGAGAACGTGGGCAGAGGTTCCGACGATTCCCTCTTTGCGTTGGTGGATGGCCGCGTCAAGTTTGAACGCTTGGGCCGTGACCGCAAAAAGGTCAGCGTTTACGCTGTGGAACAGTAATTTTACCAGAATGACAAATCCCTGCCGGAACCATTCGGCAGGGATTTTTTCGGTTTCCTGTGAAAAAAGATGGCATACTAAATCAGTCAGCGTCAGAAAGTTTTTCTACGCGCAGTGCTGTTTCTTGACAGCTTGATTTGAGGAAAGGGATTCGTATGTTTATAGATCATGCCAAAATTACCGTGAAAGCGGGCAATGGGGGCGACGGTGCCGTCGCCTTTCATCGGGAAAAATTCGTGGCTTCCGGCGGTCCGGACGGCGGCGATGGTGGAAAAGGCGGAAATATTGTCTTTCAGGTGGATGACAACCTTTCCACATTAGCAGATTTTCGTTATAAAAGAAAATATGTTGCTCCCAGCGGGGAAAATGGCCGCGGGTCCCGTTGCAACGGGAAGAGTGGAAAGGACTTGGTTGTTCGAGTACCGCGCGGGACCTTGGTCAAAGAGGCGGAAACCGGCCGTATTCTAGCAGATCTCTCGGGCGACGAACCGCAGATCATTGCAAAAGGGGGGCGCGGTGGATGGGGGAACATGCACTTTGCCACGCCTACCCGCCAGACGCCCCGCTTTGCAAAGCCAGGCACGCCGGGCGAGAGTTTTGACCTTGTGTTCGGAATTAAAACTTTTGGCGGACGTAGGACTTGTGGGCTACCCGAACGTGGGAAAATCCACGTTGGTTTCTGTGGTGAGTGAAGCGAAGCCGACCATCGGGAACTATCATTTTACCACGATCACACCGGTTCTTGGCGTAGTGCGTCTCAAAGATGGCCGGTCCTTTGTGATGGCCGACATCCCCGGACTGATCGAAGGGGCGGGTGAAGGTGTTGGCTTAGGCCATCAATTCCTGCGGCATGTTGACCGCTGCCGCCTTCTGGTCCATATGGTGGATGTGGCGGGCAGTGAAGGCCGCGATCCAAAGCAGGATTTCGACATCATCAATGCAGAGCTGAAAAAATTTGATCCAGATCTGGCTGAACGCCCCATGCTTGTGGCGGGCGACAAATGTGACCTTGCAACAGAGGAGCAGATTACAGAGTTTAAAGCTTTTGTAGAGGCAAAGGGGTATGAATTCTTCCCAATTATGGCTGCAATTCGCTACGATGTAGACCCGCTTTTGAACCGTATATCTGAACTTTTGAGTAAACTACCGCCGGTCAAGCGCTACGAGCCCGAACCGTTGCCGCAAAAGCCTGTGGAGGATTACGAAAAGCATGCGGTCAAAATTACTAAGCAGGATCACCTTTATATGGTGGAGGGCGAGTGGCTGTTGCAGGTCATCAATTCCGTCAATTTCGATGACTATGAATCGCTGCAATATTTCCAGCGCGTTCTCATTCAGACCGGTGTGATTGACGCCCTTCGTGAAGCGGGCATTCAAGAGGGCGACACGGTCCAGCATTTATGAGATCGAATTCGACTTTGTGGAGTGATGAAAGTGAAACGGCTGTTTGGCGCGGACTGTAATCCAAAACAACTCAGCCCCTTGACTTTGGCATTTGTGGGCGACGGCGTGTTCGAATTGTTTGTGCGGGAAAAATTGGTTTGTCAGGGGAATTGCCCAGTCAATGCGCTGCATAAACGCTCGGTTGAGCAGGTCTGTTGCGGCGCCCAAGCGGTTGCAGCAAAAAAGCTTCTGCCTTTGTTGACAGAGGAAGAAGCTGCTGTATACAATCGCGGGCGCAACGCCCATGTGGGCCATGTTCCCAAAAATGCCAAGGTGGCGGACTACCATGTTGCTACGGCGTTTGAGGCATTGTTTGGTTATGTTTACTTATCGGGAGACCTGGAGCGGCTTCGAATGCTGTTTCAGATTGCCTGTGAAGCATTAGAAGGAGCGGACGAAACGCATCCGCTGGTCTAAGAGGGAGGACTATCTATGAAGGCTCCATTGACCCAAGAGCGGGCGAAAACTTTGACAAAGGATCTCCTATTTTTTGTGGCGGGCAGTTTGATTTATGCTGTATCGGTTAAGATGTTTACAGCGCCAAATCACATTGCGTCCGGTGGTGTGACCGGCTTATCCATTGTGTTGAACTACTTGTTCCATACGCCGATCGGTGCTACGGCTTTTCTCATCAATATCCCGATTTTTATTTGGGCCATTGTAGAAATTGGCTATAAATTGGTTGCTAAAACCTTTGTAGCTACCCTTTTATCTTCGGCGGCGATTGACCTTATGGGGGTTGTCATCCCTCCATATGAGGGAAATCAGATGTTGGCGGCAATCTTTGGCGGTGTATTGGAAGGAGTTGGCCTTGCTCTGGTCTTTACAAGAGGGGGCACTACAGGCGGCACAGATATGGTGGCCCGCTTGTTGGGAAGGCATTTCCGTCATCTTTCCATGGGCAAGTTGATGTTGGGTGTGGACTTTGTTATCATCGTATTCTCCGGTTTTGCTTTCCAGAGTATGGAGAGTGCTTTGTATGCACTTTTGACGATCTTTGTCTCCACCCGTCTAATTGATGCTATCCTCTATGGTACGGATATGGGGAATGGCAAAGTGCTATTTATTATCTCCGAAAAAAATGAGGAGATTGCCCAAAATATTCTGATTGGGTTAGATCGCGGCGTCACGGCGCTGAAATCCCGCGGTGGGTACAGCGGACGCGAAGGGGAAGTACTTCTCTGTGCGGTGCGGCGCTATGAAGTCAGCAAGGTTTACGACATTGTGCATTCAGTGGATACCAATGCATTTATCATTGTCGGGGAAGCGGGCGAAATTACGGGTGAAGGGTTCCGTGAGATCAAGCCGGATGACAAATCTCTGCGGCAGATCTTGAAAGAGAACCGTAAGAAGAAGGAACTCCCACCCGAAAAGACATAAAAAAACAGGCGGCCTTGTCGGAAAACAAAGCCGCCTGCTTTTGCATATAGCCTGGATTTTCCTGGACCCATACCGCAGATACCGCCTTTGTGGACCGTGGGCGATCTCTGCGGAGGATGGGCCATCGTCAGGATTGGGTGTTAGTTGTGGCTATTCTGGCTGTTATTCTGACTGCTGCACTGATTGGTGCTGTTCTTGCAGTTCTGGCTGTTGGAGCTGGTGCGATTCTGTGTGCTGTTCTTAGCGTTCTGGCTGGAACGGTTCTGAGAATTGTTCTGTGTGCTGTTCTGGCTGGAACGATTCTGGGAACTGTTCTGGCTGTTATTGTAATTGCTGTTCATTTGTATTCACCCCCTTTGCGTTGTTATTATTGGTTTTGCAAGGGAGAATTATGCGATTTTCTATTTAAAAAATACATTCCTCTTAAGGAGAAGGGAAGGGGACGATCATCTTGAAAAGGACAAAGGATTTTTTCCTTCCGGATCGAAATGGTAGAGTAAATACAGAAAGTCAAGAGCCTCTGATTGTGAAAAACGGTTCGCCCTGTCCCTGCTGTGGGTACCGGACAATTCCAAATAACGGGGACGCAATCGCTTATATTTGTCCAATCTGTTATTGGGAGATCGACGTGTTTTTGTCTGGAGAAGAGGAACCAAGCGACGAGAACCACGGTTTGTCGCTGAAAGCGGCCAGGAATAACTACAAAACATATGGTGCCGTCTTACCGAGATTGAAGCGATACTGCCGCTTGCCAACGAAGGAAGAACAAGAAGACTTTGAAAATCATTTTGAAGAAGGGAAGAATTCGACATGACGACATTGCCGCTGGCCTTTTGCGAACGGATGCAGGACATGCTGGGTGGAGAATATCCTGCGTTTCTTGCCTGTTATGAGCAGTCCTATCGGAGAGGAATCCGCTTAAATATCGAAAAGTGTGAGGAAGAACGTTTGCATGCGGCTTTGCCGTTCTCGATCACGACCGCTCCATTTTCGCCGCTCTCTTATTATATCCCGGAGGGAGTGGAACACCTTGGCGCCTTACCGTTCCATCATGCGGGGGCATTTTACGTGCAGGAGCCCTCGGCAGCTTCCGCGGTTACAGTGCTGTCGCCGCAGCCAGGCGACCGGGTATTGGATCTCTGTGCGGCTCCCGGGGGAAAATCGACCCAAATTGCCACTTTATTGGCAGGGCAGGGGTTGCTTTGGAGCAATGAAGTCGTGCGGAATCGAGCGAATGTGCTTCTATCCAATATCGAGCGGATGGGGGTGCGCAATGCCGTGGTCTCCTGTTGCCGGCCCGAAACTCTTTGTGATGCATTGGAAGGCTTTTTTGATAAGGTTTTAGTCGACGCCCCTTGTTCGGGAGAGGGAATGTTCCGGCGGGACGAGCGGGCGATACAAGAATGGAGCCCAGAACATGTAAAGATGTGTGCTATCCGCCAGCTGGCTATCTTGGAAACAGCTTCTCAAGCGTTGCGTGAAGGGGGAATTTTAGTCTATTCGACCTGTACGTTTTCCTTTGAAGAAAACGAAGGGGTGGTTGAAGCCTTCTTGAAAAAGCGTCCAGATTTTGCGTTGTTAGACTGCGGCGTTTCCTTTGGCCGGCCGGGAAGTATTCCACAGACGCGGAGAATTTTTCCCATGGATGGCGGCGAGGGACATTTTGTGGCAAAGTTGCAACGCCTATCGGAGAATGGGAATACTCCATCGCCGTACAATTATGCAAAGCCCAGTGAATTGGCGAAAGCATGCTGTGAAATGCTGTACAAGCAGATGCCGTCGGGAGTATTGGAACAGATTGGGGACAATTTGCTGTTGCTTCCAGATGGGTTACCGCAGATGAAAGGACTTGGCGTCCTGCGTGCCGGCGTATTGTTGGGAACTTATCAAAAGCGTATCGAACCTGCACACGCAGCGTTTATGGCCGCGAGGCCAGAATCTCTGTGCAATGTTTTAGAACTGACGCATGAAGGACCCCAGATTGCGGCATTTCTCCACGGAGAAGAACTGGATGTGCCGGAGTCGTTGAAGGGATATACCGGTGTGGCTGTTGACGGCATTGTGACTGGATTTGGAAAATGTTCCGGGGGACGATTAAAAAACCGTTATCCCAAAGGATTGCGCAATCATGAGATTCACTTTATGCAGGACTTCTGATATTCCTGTGCAAAACAGGGGATCAACGCCCCAAACAGCAGGATGCTCCTTTTGACGGTTACAGGCAGAAAATTTTGGTAGTATTTCTAAAAAGTGAGAAATATCCTGTCAAATGTGTGGGGATTTTGGCTATGCCTTTCGCGCGCTAATAACTTGAAATCCCTGAAAAATGATGGTACAATAAGCAGGAATAATCAGAAAGAGGGCATTTACCATGCAGGAAATCAGAGTGGAACTTACAAAACATCCCAAACAAAAGCCGGCTCCGGGCGCGCCCCTTCCGTTCGGAACCATTTTTACCGACCACATGTTTTTAATGAACTACGACGAGGGGCAAGGTTGGCACGATCCCCGCATCGTTCCATATGGGCCGATTGAAATGGACCCCTCCGCTATGTGCCTTCACTATGGCCAATCCGTATTTGAGGGGATGAAGGCTTATCGCGCGCAGGATGGCAGAATTTTGCTGTTCCGCCCGGATAAAAACATGGCCCGTTTGAATGTCTCCAATGAACGTCTGTGCATTCCGCTGATTGATGAGGAATTGGCAAAGGCAGCAATTGAAAAGCTGGTTTCCATTGAAAAGGATTGGATTCCCAGTGAAGAAGGGACATCCTTGTACATTCGTCCATTTATCATTGGCGTAGATCCGCACATCGGCGTACATCCGGCGCGTCACCTGCTGTTTATGGTGATCTGCAGCCCGGTTGGCGCTTATTATCCAGAAGGGCTCGATCCCGTAAAAATTTATGTAGAGACCAATTATGTCCGTGCAGTACGCGGTGGTATGGGCTTTACAAAGACAGCAGGCAACTATGCAGCTTCTCTTAAGGCACAGGATGAGGCGGAGAAACAGGATTATACCCAGGTGCTTTGGCTCGACGGTGTGGAACGTAAGTACATCGAAGAAGTGGGGACCATGAACGTATTCTTTGTAATTGACGACGAAGTGGTTACGCCGGCCTTGCAAGGCTCGATTTTGTCCGGTATCACGCGCATGTCCTGCATCGATATGTTAAAGTCCTGGGGGCTGAAGGTTTCTGAACGGAAGCTTTCGATCCAGGAGGTTGCAGATGCAGCGGCACAAGGCCGTCTGAAAGAGGCGTTTGGCACGGGGACTGCAGCTGTCATTTCTCCGATCGGCCATTTAAAATGGGGCGATGATATTATGGAGATCAACCATGGCGAGATCGGACCGCTTTCACAGAAGTTGTATGACACACTGACTGGCATTCAGTGGGGAAAACTAAAGGATGAGTTCGGCTGGACGGTCGAAGTAAAATAAGTGCATTTGCGGAACAGAGCGGCGGCACGCGGAAGGATTTTGCCTCCGCTCTTTTTCTTTGCCCGCAGGGAGGTTCTATGAGAAAGCTTGACGTTTACGGTGCCAGCGGAATACGGAGATGCACAGCTTAAAGGATTTTTACGCCATTTTTGTGGGGTATCTGCACGGCTTCTGACAGATTTAAAGAAGGAACCACTGGGAATCACCGTAAATGGCGCTCATGCGACCGTGCGGAAGACTGTGCAGGCAGGGGATTGAGTACAGTTGATGCTTCCAGAGGATTCTGCTGCTCCGGAACCTGTGGATCTCCCATTCGGTTCCCCTCTATGAAGACAGCGATCTGCTGGCAGTTGACAAACCGACCGGTATGCCGGTGCATCCCTCGTTTGGACATGCCCGGGATAGCTTGGCCAATGCTGTTGCGGCGTATTTTCAGAGAAAGGGCGAATCCTCTGGCGTTTCGCCCGATTTACCGGCTGGACCGGGACACCACCGGGGTTCTGGTCTTGGCAAAAAATCCTTATGCAGCGGCACGTTTGGCACAGGGTATCTCTAAAGTTTACTTGGCGGTTTGTGAAGGGGTGTAGAGGGAAGTGGGACTGAGGATGGGCCAATTGAACGGCTGCCGGGTCACACCATCCAGCGTTGCGTGTGCAGAGATGGGATTCGCGCTGTAACACACTGGCGCACATTGTGCCACTCACAGAGCCACACGCTTTTGGCCTTTCGCCTGGAAACCGGTAGGACGCACCAAATCCGTGTACATATGGCGCACAGGGGAAATCCCTTGGCGGGGGACGATCTGTACGGTGGAAGCCGGATATACATCGACCGGCAGGCATTGCATTGTGTGCAAGCCTCTTTTCGACATCCAGTGACGGGAAAGGACAGGTGCATCATTGCGCCGCTTCCAAGGGATTTTTGTACACTTTTGGAGATTTGTGGCTTGCAATTTCCACAAAACCTTTCCGGCGATGCGCGTGAAGTTGACAGGTTTTACGAATTTTAGAAGGTCGCATAAATATGCTTGAAATATGAATATTTATGCTATAGAATGGTGAAGAAGGTACAGTATAAAATTTGGGGGTACGATTTATGAAAAACAGGGAAGAAGATTTTGGCATTCCTTCTGGCAGCAGCGATGATGGTCCCGATGGCTGCTTGTGGCAGCAAGGCCAAGACACCGGAGGACATTCAGAATGCTGGAAAGCCGGTTATGGCGACCAATGCAGAATTTGAGCCATTTGAGTTCAAAGACGGCGACGAAGTCGTTGGAATCGACATTGAAATTTCCCAAAAGATCGCAGAAAAACTGGGGGTTGAGCTGGAAGTCAGCGATATTGCATTTGACACTTTGATTACCGCGTTGCAGTCTGGCAAAGCGGACATTGTGGCCGCTGGTATGACAGCAGATGAAGACCGTAAAAAGAATGTGGATTTTTCAGATCCGTATTTTAACGCTTCTCAGGCGATCATTGTTGCCAACGACAGCGACATTGTTTCTCGAACCGATTTGAACGGTAAAACGGTTGGCGTTCAGTTGGGCACTACGGGCGACAAGTATTGCACCAATGAAGATGGCGAGAACGATATTACGGTAGCGGAAGTCAAGCGCTATAGCAAGGGGATGGAAGCGGTTTCCGATCTGATTGCAGGACGCATCGACGCGGTGGTCATCGACAATTTCCCGGCGGAAAAGCTTGTGGAAAAGAACAGTGATAAGGTAAAGAAGCTGGACGAAGCGCTCACAAGCGAGGAATACGCCATCGCTATGCCCAAAGGAAGCACTGAACTGCAAAAGATGGTCAATGAAGTCCTCAAAGAGATGCAGGATAGCGGCGAGATGGACGAGATCGTCGGCAAGTACATCAGCGCAGAATAAAATCAAACAAATGATAGGCAGCAGAAGAGCCGCCGGACCCTTTTGGGGGCAGGCAGTTTTTCTGCCTGCTTCTGTTTTATGGGGAGGTTGGCATGCAGACGCTCTTTGCATCGGTTCCGCTGTCCTTTTTCTCTGATTTAGGCCAGCAGTTCTATGACGATTTTATTTTAAAAGACCGGTATATGTACATCGTGCAGGGATTTGCCAATACAGTGGTGATTACCCTAGTGGCGGTTATCATCGGTATTATCCTGGGGACATTGGTCGCCTTAGTGCGCATCACACATCAGAATAACCCCAAAAAGTTGCGGATTCTCAATAAAATCTGCGGCTTGTATCTGACGGTCATCCGCGGAACCCCTGTGTTGGTTCAGTTGATGATTATGGTGTATTTTATTTTTGCCAGCGGCGAAACCCTTTTGGTGGCGATGTTGGCGTTCGGTATCAACTCCGGCGCTTATGTCGCGGAAGTAATCCGCAGCGGTATTCAGTCTGTGGACCGCGGCCAGATCGAGGCAGGACGTTCGCTCGGCTTAAACAGCCGGACAACCATGAGCAAGATTGTTCTGCCCCAGGCATTTAAAAATGTTGCGCCAGCGGTTTTCAACGAGTTTATTGCCCTTTTGAAGGAGACTTCTATCGCAGGTTATGTCGGCATTCAGGATTTGACCAAGGGCGGCGACATTATCCGCAGCATTACATACGATGCGTTCATGCCCTTGTTCTTAGTGGCGGCAATCTATCTGGTGTTGGTAATTTTGTTGACCATGTGTCTGTCCAAGCTCGAAAGGAGGTTGCACCAGAGTGATAAGCGTTAAGAATTTGGAAAAGACGTTCCACACCCAAAGGGGCGACCTTCAGGTGCTCAAGGGGATCAACCAAGAGATCCAGAAGGGAGAAAAGGTGGTTGTTGTCGGACCGTCCGGTTCCGGAAAAAGTACCTTTCTCCGTTGTTTGAATCTGTTGGAGATGCCGACAGGCGGGGAAGTCTGGTTTGAAGGAACACAGATCAATGCGCCTGGTTGCGACGTAGATCAGCTTCGCCGGAAAATGGGCATGGTGTTTCAGCATTTTAATCTGTTTCCCCATCTGTCGGTTTTGAAGAACATTACCCTTGCGCCTGTAACATTGAAGCTGAAGTCCGAGAAAGAGGCGGAAGATAAGGCCATGCAGTTGCTAAAGCGCATTGGTTTACAGGATAAGGCAAATGCCTATCCCTCCCAGCTTTCCGGCGGCCAGCAGCAGCGCATTGCGATTGTACGTGCGTTGGCTATGGAGCCGGATGTTATGCTCTTTGATGAGCCGACCAGCGCCCTGGACCCGGAAATGGTCGGAGAGGTGCTCCAGGTGATGAAAGAGCTGGCTCACGAGGGGATGACCATGGTAGTTGTTACCCATGAGATGAACTTTGCACGCGAGGTTGCCACGCGCGTCCTCTTTATGGACGAGGGGCTTGTTTTGGAAGAGGCCAAACCGGACGAGTTTTTCGATCATCCCAAAAATCCGCGTCTACAGGACTTTTTGTCCAAGGTCCTTTAAAATGAATTTTAAGTGTGATAAAATGAGAGGCAACCCAACAGGGG
Organism: Anaeromassilibacillus sp. SJQ-1; assembly: GCF_046693725.1. Classification (NCBI taxonomy): domain Bacteria; kingdom Bacillati; phylum Bacillota; class Clostridia; order Eubacteriales; family Acutalibacteraceae; genus Anaeromassilibacillus; species Anaeromassilibacillus sp. SJQ-1. The sequence continues at coordinate 43,529 of NZ_JBKEIV010000037.1, forward strand.
CCTCTCATTTTTTGCTGGAAATGAACTTTTAGAAAGCGAGGGATGATATGCCTGCCGCAATTACCCATTATTATCACGCCTTGCGCGTGTTGGAGCTTTGGAAACCGAACCATACGGAGGTGGAACGCGACGCATTTTTATGGGGGGCTCAGGGACCGGATTCTCTTTTTTACCATCGGGCGCTTCCTTGGCAGAAAGGGGAAAGCCTCTCTTCCTTTGGCGAACGGTTGCATCAAGAGTCGGTTTCGCGGACAGTTTCTATCCTGCATGAATACGGTGAAGCGCATCCGTCGGAATGTGTGTGGAGCTGTATTGCAGGATTCCTCTGCCATTACGCGGCAGATCGAATTTGCCATCCGTTTATAGAGGCACAGGCGCGAGAGCTTTTAAAGATACAGCCCGATCAGGATGCACAAATTGCCCATCATGAGATGGAGTCGGCGTTGGATGTTGTCCTTCTGCGCTATGAAGCGGGGGCTCTTCCGATTGAGTTCTCCTTAAAAAAGACCCTTCCCAAAAATCAAAAGGTACAAGCAGAGATCGTTTCTCTCTATGCGTTTTTATTACATGTACGGTTTGGGGTCTCGCATGCGCTGCCATTGGTAGAACAGGCGGTGAAGGATGCCCGGACTGCTATGGGGTGGCTCAATGACCACACCAGCTTGAAAAAGCCGTTGGTGGAACGGTGGGAGAAGAAGCACGGCGGAAAGCATACTCTATCCTGTCATATTCGTGGCGTGGGAGAGGGGGATGACTTCGATTATGCGAACACTCTATTACAGACATGGCGTTCACCAGAGGATGGAAGAGAGAACAACGAGAGTTTTTTGGATGTTTATGAACGTTCCATTGTAGAAGCTTTGGAGCAAATTAAGAGCTTTTTTTCTGGGGAAACGCTATAGGATATGTTTGTAAATCGTTCCTTTGAGGATGGATAAAAAGAATTTGTGTTATTATTTTGCAGAGTTATGGAGGAAATGAAATGGACAGAATTGCAAGTTTCTGTATCGACCACGATCGGTTGGTTCCAGGGATCTATCTTTCCCGTATCGACGGCGATGTCAAGACATATGACATCCGGATGCGCCGGCCAAACACACCGCCCTATATCGAGAACGGAGCGCTACACACATTGGAGCATCTGTTTGCAACCTTTGCCCGCAATTCAGAATGGAAAGATCATGTCATCTATTTTGGGCCAATGGGCTGCCGGACCGGATGCTATTTTTTGCTCCGCGACATGGAAGAGGCGGACGCGGTACGCCTGGTTCGTTCGATTTTCCAGCAGATTGCCCAATATGATGGAGAGGTTCCAGGAGCGACTGCCAAGGAATGTGGGAACTATTTGGAACATGATCTGGAAGGTGCGAAGAAGGAAGCACAAGAATTCTTGACCATCATAGAAGGCTGGGATGAGCGAAAGCTGGTTTATCCGGAGTAATCTTTTTGGGACTTTGCCGGAATATATGGAAGGATTGCTAAAGCCGCTGTGGTTATTGTTCTACAGCGGCCTTTTCTGTCAGAATCCGTCCTACGGTTTTCATAGCTCCATACGGCTTTTTGTTGTATAATCTTTGTATAAAGACCTATGGGGCAAAAGGAGCCCTGCTTTACAATAGAAGTGGAAGAGTTATGTGGATGGAGGAACGGATATGAGGAAGGCAAGACATTACCAAAAAAGGCCTCGCGTAAAACCTGTGCGTTTAGAGACAGTCATCCTGCGCATATCGACCGCTGGTTTCGCTGTGATGTTGTGCACCGCGATGTTACTTCTCATGCCTGCGGCAGGACGGATGGAACATATGGAACCGGTTCCGCAGATGGGTTCCTCGCAAGGGGAAGCGAAAGAGAAACCATCCGTGCCGGAGTGGGGGGCACAGCCCTCGCCTTCCTTGGACAAGCCCTCGGACAGTGCACCCTCGTCAGAGCCAGAGATAGCCTCCATCACCATCCTGGGAGTGGGTGACAACCTAATTCACGATGGCATTTATAAGCAAGCTAGCCGTCGCACAGGTGGAACCGGATACGATTTTTCCCCAGTATATGCGCGGGTAGCACCGTATATCGAGCAGGCAGACATCGCCATTATCAATCAGGAAACACCTTTAGCGGGAGCTGTTCGGCCGCTCTCCGGGTATCCTCGCTTCAATTCGCCGACGCAGTTGGGGGATGAATTGGTACGGGTTGGCTTCGATGTCGTCAATCATGCGAATAATCATATCTTGGATCAAGGAGAAGAGGGTCTGCGCGCTACGCTGGATTATTGGGACACCAAGAAAGTGGCAGTGGTCGGCGCATACCGAAGCGATAAAGATTTGGAAAACATCCGGATTGTAGAGCGCAATGGGATTACAACTGCGCATATCGGCGTAACAGAGATGACAAATGGCCTATATCTACCAAAGGACTCCCCTTACCATGTCCTTTTGACCAGCGAGACGGAAGAACTGGAGCATCTTGTGCAAAAGGCGGATTCTATGGCGGACATTGTAGTGGTGTCTGCACATTGGGGAGAAGGTATACACATGTTCCAACGAAGAAACAGGAGGAACTCGCGCAAAACCTGGTGGACTGGGGGGCCGATTTGGTGATCGGCAACCACGCCCATACGTTACAACCCGTCGTGATGCTGAAACGTGCGTCGGACGGAGCGCAATGTCCAGTGGCTTATGCCCTGGGAAATTTTGTGTCCGCGCAGGACCGCGCCTTGAGCATGGTGGGTGGGATGCTCAAAGTAACCGTGGAAAAGAATCTGGAAAGTGGAGAAACGGCGGTATCCGATGTCGATTTTGTCCCCATAGTTACCCATTATGGGGCGAATTTCCGGGATATAACGATTTATCCCCTTTCGCAGTATTCCGCTGCGTTGGCAGAACAACACGGGGTTCGGCAATATGATTCCATTTTTAGCCTCTCGTACATAGAGCAGATGGTCGCGCAGAACATTCCGGAAAAATATGTTTCTGTGGATTGACAGGCGTTGGGGAGAGTGTTATACTATTAACAAATTTAAGAGCTGTCTTCGGGGCGGGGTGCAATTCCCCACCGGCGGTAATGCGGCGTTTAGCCGACAAGCCCGCGAGCGAAAGCTGATTTTGGTGTGATCCCAAAGCCGACGGTATAGTCCGGATGGAAGAAGAACCGCGCATCATGCGTATTGGGGCCCCGTGGCATTTGCCGCGGGGCTTTTTTCGTAGACAGCCGGACAAAAAGGAGAGGTTTCTATGAAAACAAACACCAAAGACAACGTAGTCCGCATGGCGCAGATGGGAATGCTCGCTGCAATTGCAATCGTTCTTGTGACCGTCACACAGTTTCCGATTATTCCTGCTGCTCCGTTTATGAAATACGATATGGCGGACGTGCCGATTTTGCTGGGGACTTTGCTATTTGGCACCCTTCCCGGTTTGGTGATCCTGGTGGTTGTTTCTCTGATTCAAGCGTTTCTATTGGGAGGCGACGGATGGATTGGCCTTGTGATGCATGTTGTCGCCTCCGGCGCTCTGGTGGTCCTGGTGGGACAATTCAGCCGTTGGCACAACAAATTCCGTGAAACGGTCGTCGGAATGGTCCTTGGAACGTTGGCCATGACCGCTCTGATGATTCCGTTGAATCTTGTACTCACCAGTTATTTTCAGGGGGTTCCCATGCAGGCGGTTGTGGATATGATCCTTCCGGTCATCATACCCTTTAATCTCATTAAGGCGTCTGCCAACTGTGTGATTACTGCGGTAGTCTTTAAAGCGCTACAACCTTTTATTCGCCGTCATAAGGAACTCGTTGGGCAGCCCTAACAGAAATTTGTAAGAATTTTTCTTATTTTGTCCCTTTACAGGGAAAGCAACTCGTGCTATAATATATCTGTTAACAGAATATGTCCTTATCAAGAGTGACGGAGGGAACAGGCCCTGTGATGTCCGGCAACCTGCTATGCAGCAAGGTGCTAATTCCTGCGGGTAAGCCGAAAGATGAGGTTGCTTTATAGACCGCTCGGTTTTCCGAGCGGTTTTTCTATGACCTGAAATCTTGAAGTAGGAGGCGGTTGCTTCCAAGGATATGGACAAGAATGGTAATTTTCAAACAGGAGGATTTATAAGACATGGCAAAATACTTTTTTACATCCGAATCGGTGACAGAGGGACATCCCGATAAGCTCTGCGACCAGATTTCTGACGCTGTATTGGATGCAATTTTGGAGCAGGACCCCCATGCACATGTAGCTTGCGAGGTGACAGCGACCACCGGGATGCTGCATATCATGGGAGAAATCTCTACGGAGTGCTATGTGGACATAGCATCCATCGCCCGGAATGTGGCCATCGATGTCGGCTACAGCAACAATAAATATGGATTTGATGGGAACACCTGTGGTGTCAGTTACATCGATTGATATGCAGTCGCCCGACATTGCAATGGGCGTAAATAAGTCCTACGAAGCGCAAAACGGTGCAACCGACGCCTTGGATAGCATTGGCGCCGGAGATCAGGGAATGATGTTCGGATTTGCCTGCGACGAGACCCCCGAGCTAATGCCTTTGGCGATTTCCTTGGCGCATAAGGTTTCTAAAAAATTGAGCGAAGTGCGTAAAAGCCGTAAGCTCGCTTACCTGCGTCCTGACGGAAAATCACAAGTTACTGTGGAATATCAGGATGGCGTTCCGGTGCGTGTGGATACCGTCGTAGTTTCCACCCAGCATAGTCCGGATGTTACTTTGGAACAGATTCGCGCTGATGTAGTGGAACACGTCATTAAGGCTGCGATCCCGGAAAGGTGGCTGGATGAGCGTACAAAGTTTTATGTCAATCCGACGGGGCGTTTTGTCGTAGGAGGCCCTGCGGGAGATACCGGCTTGACAGGGCGAAAGATCATCGTGGATTCCTATGGCGGGTATGGACGCCATGGCGGCGGTGCGTTTTCCGGCAAAGACCCGACCAAAGTGGATCGTTCTGGCGCTTATGCTGCTCGCTACGTTGCGAAAAACATCGTTGCTGCAGGTTTGGCGAAGAAATGCGAAGTCCAGCTTGCTTATGCGATCGGTGTAGCGCGGCCTGTTTCCATCGCAGTGGATACCTTTGGGACGTCTGCGTATACCAGTGAAGAGTTGGAAAATGCGGTGCGCAAGGTATTTGACCTGCGGCCAGCCGCCATCATTCAGAATTTTGACCTCTGCCGTCCGATCTATCGTCAGATTTCCAATTATGGTCATATGGGACGAGAGGAACTGAATTTGCCATGGGAGCAGCGGGATCAGGTGGAAGCGCTCAAGGCGGTACTGCGCGCTTAATGGTACGATTTTAGAAAAAATATGAGCGGAAATCACCTTATCACATAAACTGTGATGAGGTGATTTTTATGTGGGGCATGTTTCTAAAGACCATCCTGATCCTGCTGGCGATTGTAGGATTGACCGAAATCTTCCGTCTGTTGTCCTTCCGTTTTCTGCGAACCCGCAACCGTGGAACGCTGTACTGGGTGATTTCCTTCAGTGGCCACGATGAAGAGGCAGAACTTGCACTGAAAAATGCATTGGAGCATCTGCGTTGGCTGGACAGTACGCAAGAAAAATGGGTGCTGTGTGTCGATCGTGGGATGGATGAAGAGACGCGAAAAGTTTGCCGGATCATCAGCAGTGAAAATTTGGATGTTCACATCTGTAAACCGGAGGAACTGGCAGAAATCCTGGAACAATAGTTTGCAAATACATACAAAATCGTCTATACTAAAAGCGTAGCTTCCCGGGGCCGGGATGGGAAAACCCGTCCAGGAGCCCGGCGGGAAGTCGATCGCAGGGGAAGCAGGTATCTATTAAGAATCGACAAAACCCGACATGCGGGAGGAACCGAAATGTACGAAGAAACTCTTCTGGAGATGACCGGCTCTGTGGAGCGGGTTGTCTTCGGAACGAAAAAAATGGATATACGGTCTTGGAACTCAACAATGGGCAGGAGCTGGTCACCGTGGTAGGGACGATCCCTTGGGTGAGCGCTGGCGAAGAGCTTCGGGTGATAGGCAATTGGAGCAGCCACCCAAGTTTTGGAACGCAGTTTAAAGTGGAAGCCTTTGAGCGTTCCAAGCCAGCCACTGCAGTGGCGATGTTGAAGTATTTATCTTCTGGCGCGATCAAAGGGATAGGAGCGGCGACAGCCGCTCGGATTGTTGACACCTTTGGGGATCATACGCTGCAAATTTTGGAACAGGAGCCGGAGCGCTTGAGCGCGATCAAGGGGATTACACGGGAGAAAGCGCGCAAGATCGGAGAGGAGTTCCAGCGTGTACATGGTATCCGAGAGATGATGCTCAGCCTTAGCCAGTATGGGATTTCGCCGGAGGAGGCTGTTCGTATTTGGAAACAATTCGGTCCCCAAGCGGTCGAATGTGTGCAGGAAAATCCCTATTGCCTGTGTGGGGAGGGATTGAATATCGGATTTAGCCGTGTGGACGATATTGCCGCTTCTTTAGAGCGGCCACAGGATGACATTTGCCGCTTGCGTGCAGGGGTGGTCTATGTCTTAAAACACAATATCGGAAATGGGCACACCTGCCTGCCTGCGGAAAAGCTCCTTGCCGCTGCAGCCGGGATGCTCGGCGTGGAGGTATCGCTCACGCAGGAGGCGTTAGAACAACTGAAGCAGGATGGCTCTGTCGTTGCACAACGGTTTAACGGAAGAGAATTCCTTTTCACCCCCAAGCTACACCGCTCTGAAGTCTATGCGGCAGCACGTATCGGGATGCTTTTACGGTACCCTGCACAATCCATTGTGGGAATCGATCATTATATTGCTGTATTGGAACAGGAACTTTCCATCCGTTATGCAGAGATGCAAAAGCAAGCCATTCGCAAAGCGCTATCCCAAGGAATGCTCATTCTGACCGGCGGCCCTGGTACTGGCAAGACGACAACCCTCAACGCGATTATTCAGATTTTGGAACGTAAGGGAGAAAAGGTACTCCTAGCCGCGCCAACAGGCCGTGCTGCCAAGCGAATGTCGGACTTGACCGGGAAAGAAGCCAAGACCATCCACCGTTTGTTGCAGGTAGAATGGGACGAAAATGACCAGCCCACGTTTGCCAAAAACGAGAAGAATAATCTGGATTGTGACGCTTTGGTGATCGATGAGCTATCCATGGTGGATGTCACGATTTTTGAAGCGGTATTGCGCGCATTGCCACTCGGCTGCCGCCTGATTCTGGTGGGAGATAGTGACCAGCTTCCCAGTGTGGGGCCGGGAAATGTGTTGGGGGATCTGATTGCATCGGAGATGCTTCCCGTCGTGCGTCTAAACGAGATTTTCCGACAGTCCATGCAGAGCCTCATCGTCACCAATGCCCATCGAATCGTGGCGGGCGAAATGCCCGATCTTTCTGTGCGGACAAGTGACTTCTTCTTTTTGCCTGGCAACAATGCTGTGGACGTAGCGGAAACCATTGTCAGCCTTTGTGCCAAGCGGTTGCCCGCCAGTTATGGATATTCTCCCACCGCAGATATTCAGGTGCTTTGTCCGGGAAGGAAAGGCGACCTGGGGACCAATGAACTGAATAAGCGCTTACAGGCGGCACTCAATCCGCCGGACCGCTCCAAAAATGAGATCACGGTCAATGGCGTTCTGTTTCGCGAAGGCGATAAGGTCATGCAGGTTAAAAACGACTATAATCTGCCTTGGAATAAATCGGATGGAACCACCGGGGAAGGCGTATTCAATGGGGATATGGGCGTGTTGTGTGGCGTAGATCGCCGGGCCTCTGTTTTGACGGTATTGATGGACGACGACCGGCTGGTTTTATATGAACTCGAAGCGGCTTCTGAACTGGAACTGGCCTATGCAATGACGGTACATAAAAGCCAAGGAAACGAGTTCACGGCTGTGGTGATGCCCATGTTCCCCGGACCGCCACAACTCTGCTACCGAAATCTTCTCTATACGGCTATTACACGCGCCAAAACTTTGTTGGTGATGGTGGGAATGCGGCGTACCGTTCAGGCAATGGTGGAGAATGCCCGCAAGACCCGGCGCTATTCCGGCCTTTTGTATTTTTTGACGGGCGCCGATCAGGAGGAATAAAAAAGCATGGGGCTAAAAGCTGTTTTCCAAACTTTAGGGGATATGCTGTTTCCACCGAGATGCCTGTTCTGTGAGGAACCCATCTATCCGGGATGGGAAATATGTGATTCCTGTGAAAAAGCCGTAGTTGTTTCTTCCGTTATCCGCCGCATGAAACTGGGACCAACTGGGGACACTGTAGGGTGTTTGACGCTGTATCCATATGAAGGTCTGGTGAAGGAATCGCTTTTGCGATTTAAGTTCCACGGAAAGCGGGAATATGCTGCGTATTACGGACGTATACTTGCAGAGGAATTGCAGAGAAGTGTACCGTTGAATCATCCGTCATTTGTGACGGCAGTGCCTCTTTCCATACGCCGTTTACGGGAACGCGGATACAACCAGTCGGAACAGATTGCCCGGAGAACGGCAGAGTGCTTGAAGCTACCATATGAAGAAGTACTTCTCAAAATCAAAGAAAATCGGGTGCAGCACGAACTTTCGGGAGAAGAACGCCAGAAAAATGTGCGGGGTGTTTATCGGGTTCATGAGGGAATAGAACTGGTTGGAAAGGCGGTACTCTTGGTAGATGATATTGTCACCACAGGCGCCACACTTTGTGAATGCGCACGGATGCTGTACAAGGCTGGTGCATCTCAGGTGTTCTGTGCAGCAATCGCAGATGTACACCGGAGTGAATCGCAGAACAGCGGTTGAAAAGCTTTCATGAATGTAATATAATAAATTGGTACACTGAAAAACAGGACTTACATGTTTTATTTTGCGGCAATTTCAAAGCATCATTCTGTACACTCCACTTTGAAATTGCCGGAAAATGGATTTAGATTGGAAGTGATGATGCATGCTTGGAACCGACATTGCAATTGATTTGGGCACGTCCACAGTGAAGATTTATTTGGACGGAAAAGGGATTATTTTGAAAGAACCGGCTGTTGTGGCATACAATGTAGAAACGGACGAAGTTGTTGCCATCGGCAGTGAAGCTTATGCGATGGTTGGGCGGACTTCGGATCGTATCGATGTCGTTCAGCCGCTCTGCAATGGTGTAATCTCAAACTTTGACTTAGCGCAGTATTTGATTAGCCATTATATGAAAAAAATCAGCGGCAGCAAGGTGTTTATGCCGCGTGTTGTAGTGAGTGTCCCTTGTTTGATTACCGAGGTGGAGAAGCGCGCTGTGGTGGATGCGATCAGTTCGGCCGGCGTACGCAAAATTTGTCTGATCGAGGAACCGGTTGCGGCAGCCATGGGTGCGGGTGTCAAGATTGACGAGCCGCATGGGACGTTGATTGTAGATATTGGCGGCGGTACAACGGACATGGGCGTGTTGTCTTTGAGCGGAATTGCCATTTCACGGTCGATCAAAACAGCGGGCAATGCATTCGACGAGGCGATTATCAAGTATATACGCCGGAAGTATAATTTGATTATCGGCAAGCGTATGGCAGAGGAGGCAAAAATTGCGATTGGTTGTGTCTATCCGCGCAAGGAGATGGTGAAGCATCGGGTAAAGGGACGCAACGCCATGACCGGTTTGCCGCAATGGGCGGACATCTCCTGTGACGAGATGTTGGAAGCATTGATTGAGCCGGCGATGCAGATTATTCGCACCGTACAGGAGATGTTAGAGAGAACCCCGCCGGAGCTGATGGGGGATGTGTATTCCGATGGAATCATCCTGACAGGGGGATCGGCACAATTGTTTGGCTTTGATAAGTTGATCTCGAAAAAGGCAAAGATGGCGGTGCATATCGCGGAGGAACCGGATATGTGTGTTGCGCGCGGTGCTGGCCTTGCAATCAAGTATATTGACGACATTGAGAACAAAGCCTATGGTGTGCTGAATCCGCTGAGTGCAGCGTATTAAAAGGCAACGGTATGTCTCTTTAGGCCGTATTGACGAGGAACCCTTTGATGGGAAAAATCGATAAAGAGATAGATATTCTGTGAAAGCGCGAGAAATAGATTCCAAGGCTCGAAGAGGTTTCGGATTTCCAAATGGAGTGAATCCATAAAAAGGGAAAAGAGGGTGTCCCAAAACTACGAATCTTTCGATTCATAGGAAAGGGGCATCCTCTTTCTGTTTGGGAAAATATCTGCGTTTCTAAAAAAACAAGGGTATCTAAAAGCCATTTCATGGCTTTTGGATACCCTATTTTTATTTTGGACTTCTTTTAAAAATCAGAGATAGAGAACCTTGCTTTACAGACTCGTACCATCATAAGGGATAGCTTTTTTGAAAGGAAACAATCCGATAAATAAGGAGCTAATACATGGCGGATGCCCTGTTAGGAGGGGCCAATTCCTTTGATAAGGAATCGAAAGGATGCTGTGATGGCCATATCCGCATTCCTCTTTTTCCCTTTTGGTGAAGATGGAACATACGGTTCTTTTTCAAAAAGCTGCAACCTGCATTCGATTGGTATGAATTGTCTATGAAATCCGGCTTGGATAGGGGCCATACCAGAGAGATGATCCGTAAAATCCGACGATAGCGAACAGTACCGAGGAGCCAGGTTTTCTGCCAATGCAGGAGCATGGCTCCCCTATCCAACGGTACGGTTGTCGGATTCACACGCAACCTTGTATTACATACAGAAAAGCAATTTTCTATTTTCCCTGCGCCTGATATTTCTCCACAATCCGATTGGCGCATTTATAGACGTCGCCGCCACCGAGAGTAAGAATCAAATCCCCTTCCTGCGCTTTTGAAAGTACATAGTCGCTGATTTCCTCAAAGGTTGGAAACCACACGCAACCTGGAATCTTTTCAGCAAGGTCCTTCGCGTAAATATGGTAGGTGTTGACCTCACGTACAGGAAGAATTTCCGAGAGCACAGCATGATCGGGAATCGACAACGCTTTGGCAAAATCGTCCAACAGCATATAGGTGCGTGAGAAGGTATGTGGCTGGAAAACCGCCCACACTTCACGGAACCCCATCTGCATAGCCGCGGTTAGGGTAGCGGTCAGTTCTGTGGGGTGATGGGCAAAATCGTCAGCAACGGTCACACCGTCAAAAGTACCGAGAATCTCAAAGCGGCGATGTACCCCTGTGAATTGGTGGAGACTTTCCGCAATCGTCTGCGCATCCACCCCCATAAAGTCTGCGACAGCTACCGCAGCCAATGCATTGTAGATATTGTGCTTTCCTGGAATCCGCAGGCTTGCTTCACAAAGTGGGACACCTTTTTTCAAGACAGTGAAACGTTCACAGGCACGCTTGGTATCCGCGACATTTACTGCGCGGTAGTCATTGCCTTGTTCAAAACCGAAGGTCAGGAGCTTCTCGGATGGGATTCCCTCGACTGCCTTGCGGGTGTTGACATCGTCGCCGTTTACCACAAGCAGGCGGGAAGTTTGAAGGGCAAACTGGTGGAACGAGCGAATGATATTTTCCAGAGTTTTAAAATAATCCAGATGGTCTGCGTCGATATTTAAAATTACGGACAGCGCAGGTTCCAAATGCAGGAAGGTATCCACATATTCACAGGCTTCGCAGACAATGGTTTCTGATTTGCCGACACGGCCATTTCCACCGATAAAGGGGAGTTTGCCGCCGATGATGGCAGAGGGATCGATCCCCGCATTGACAAAAATTTGTGTGATGAGCGCGGTGGTGGTGGTTTTTCCATGTGTTCCAGAGACCGCCACAGAGTTGGGATACCGCCGGGTCACCATGCCGAGCATGACCGATCGCTCCACCGTTGGAATGCCCTTTTCACGCGCGGCCACAAGTTCCGGGTTATCTGCTTTCACCGCCGCCGTGTAGACAACCAATTCGGCATCGCCAATGTTTTCTGCTTGATGCCCCATAGACACGGGAATGCCATAGGAACGAATCCGTTGTAAAGTGTCGGATTCGTTGGTGTCGGAACCCGTGAGATGATAACCTTTGTGGTGCAGGATCTCGGCGATTGGGCACATGCCAGACCCACCGATCCCTACAAAATGAATTTTCTGAACCTTTGCTAAAATGTCGTTGCTGTCCATTCTATATGATCTCCTTAGTAGATGTTAAAAAAGGAAACGCTTTTGGCCGGTTGGGCCGTATATAAGGGAATGTCCGCCATTGACAGACTTAACTAATTTATTATATTGCAAAATCCCAAAAGAATAAACAGTTTCTTGAAATTTTGACAAGAAAAATCTTTGGTGGGCTTTGGGGGGATTTTGTCTAGGATAATCACATAGTAAAAAAATCCCCATACTATAGATTACAGCCATATTTCCTAGGGAAGAGGGAACGATCGGCTGTTCAGTCCGTACAGGAGGTTTGAAATATGATCGATTATAACAGTTTCGGCGTAGTCGGCGGCGACCGGCGGCAGATTGCTCTGGCCGAATCCATCGCTTCAGATGGATACACCGTGTACGCATTCGGTTTTGACACCGTAGATTTTAAGAAAGGCGTCATCAAAGCCGAATTGGGCGAGATCGCTGCCAGATGTGAAAATATCATTCTGCCCTTGCCAGTGACAGCGGACGGAAAGTACTTAAATACGCAGTATAGTGAAAAAAAGACCCTGCTGGACGATGATTTTGCGGAGTATATGCGCAACAAGACCGTTTTTGGCGGGATGATGGGAAAGTTGTTCCTCACCAGTGAATTATGGGATGGCATCGACGCCTATGACTACTATACCCGTGAGGATTTCGCGGTAAAGAATACGGTTCCCACAGCGGAAGGGGCGCTCGAAATTGCCATGCGGGAATACGCGGGAACCATCAATGGCAGCAATTGCCTGGTGGCCGGATACGGCCGGATAGGGAAGGTGCTGGCTTGGATGCTGCGTGGGATTGGCGCCAAGGTCACGGTGAGCGCCCGTAGAACAAGCGACCTTGCCTGGATTGAATTGTTCGGATATCAGGCGATCAAAACGGACGACATCTGCGACCGGGACCAATACGACTTGATCTTCAATACCATTCCCGCCATGGTTTTTAACAGAAGAATGCTTTCCAAGGCGCGGGAAGGCACCATTTTGATCGACTTGGCCAGCGCTCCCGGCGGCGTGGACTATGAGGCGGCCGACAAGCTGGGAATCCGAACGATCAAAGCGTTGTCTTTACCCGGCCGGGTTGCACCAAAGGCAGCTGGAGAAATCATCAAAAACACCATCTACAACATCATGGAGGAGTGAGGACTTTGAACGATTTGACGTTTGGCTATGCACTGTGCGGCTCGTTCTGTACATTTTCGAAGTCCCTGAAGCAAATGCGTTTCTTAGCGGAAAAGGGATACCATTTATTGCCGGTCATGTCCTATAATGCGGCAAAAACGGACACGCGATTTGGCAAAGCAGCCGACTTTGTGCAGGAGCTGCACGACATTTCTGGACGGGATGTTATACAGACCATTGTGGAGGCGGAACCGATCGGCCCCAAGAAGATGGTTGATCTGATGATCGTGGCACCTTGTACAGGAAATACCCTTGCAAAGCTTGCCAATGGCATCACGGACACGCCAGTCACGATGGCGGTAAAATCCAATCTGCGCATTGGCCGGCCGGTTCTTTTAGCGCTAGCGACCAACGATGCGTTGGCAGCATCCGCACAGAACATTGGTAAATTACTCAACACGAAACATGTCTATTTTGTGCCTTTGGCGCAGGATGATCCAGAGAAAAAACCGTATTCTCTGGTGGCGGACTTTGAGAAGTTGCTCCCAGCGGCCCTTGCCGCATTGGAGGGGCGGCAGCTTCAGCCTATTTTCGGCTAGCGGGGATAAAAAGATTGCAAGAGCGCCTGTTCGTGTGCTATGATGGTACAAGAACAGAGAGGAAGTGAAACGATGCTCTATTGTCCCAAGTGCCAGGTCCTGGTAAAAGAAGGGGATCGTTGCCCTGCCTGCAACAGCAAAAAGCTGCGGGACCCCCAGGAGGGCGACCCGGTGATGCTGCTTACAGCGACAGAGAAAAAATGCCGTAGAATCGCCGGTGCGTTGGACGGCCAGGAAATCCCACATGAGGAACGTGTTTGCGGTGTAGAAGGGATTGCATCCGCCTATGCAGGGGAAGGCGGGATGTGTAATAAAAACATCTTTGTGCCGTATGACCGTTTGGAAGAGGCGGTTGAATTGATGTACCATATCGGTGTAACCGGTTCGGGAAAAAGCGCTGAAGAAGCGGATGAAGCTGCTGAAATGAGCCCGCGCAAGCGATTCATCGTGCGTGCAATTTCAGTGGTGCTTTTTATTTTGTTGATCTGGGCCGTTGTCACGATGGCGGATGCGGCGGCAGGATGGGTAAAATCTCTGCTCTATCCTTGATGATATACGTTTTTAACCGCACTTGTGGTTCCGCAGGCCGGAGAAAATCGTTTGGCGCCTTCGGTGTGCGGGACCCTTCGCGGCGGTCATCATAAATTCAGATGTGAAAAGAGGAATGTTTCCATGAGTCCGTATCGAATTGATACCAATTGTATCCATGCTGGATACACGCCCGGCGACGGAGAGCCGCGTGTGCTACCCATTGTCCAGAGTACAACCTATAAGTATGACCACGCGGAGACGCTGGGAAAACTATTTGACTTGGAGAAGGATGGGTTCTTTTATACCCGTCTGGGAAATCCTACGATCGATGCAGTTGAAAAGAAAATTGCGGCGCTGGAGGGGGGCGTTGGTGCGCTGATTACCTCTTCCGGGCAGGCGGCTTCTTTGATTTCTATTTTTAATATTTGCCGCGCAGGTGGACATGTTGTTTGTTCCAGTGCAATTTATGGCGGGACATTTAACCTTTTTTATAAGACCATGCATGAGATGGGAATTGATTTTACTTTTGTCTCTCCGGAGAGCACTGAGGAAGAGCTACATGCTGCATTCCAGCCGAATACGCGGTGTGTTTTTGCGGAGACGCTCTCGAATCCGGCCTTGATTGTGACAGATTTGGAACTCTTTGCAAAAGTGGCGCATGCGCATGGGGTTCCGTTGATTGTGGACAACACCTTTGCAACCCCAATCAATTGCCGGCCATTTGAATTCGGGGCGGATATTATCATCCACTCCACCACCAAGTATATGGACGGACATGCCGTACAGGTTGGCGGCGTGATTGTGGACAGTGGAAAATTTGACTGGAACAATGGGAAATTCCCGGAGTTCACAGAGCCGGATGAATCCTATCATGGCGTTGTCTACTGCAAGCAGTTCGGCAATGCGGCTTATATCGCCAAAGCGCGCGCTCACTTGATGCGTGATTTGGGAGCGCAGGCGAGCCCGCAGAATGCTTTCCTGCTGAACCTTGGCCTGGAGACGCTCGCCCTGCGTATGGAGCGCCATTGCTCCAATGCGTTGAAGGTTGCCGCATTCTTGGAACAGGATGACCACATTGCGTGGGTCAATTACCCAGGGCTCAAAAGTAGTAAATATTACCAGTTGGCTCAAAAGTATATGCCGAATGGCACCTGTGGGGTGATCTCCTTCGGAATCAAGGGCGGCCGAGAGGCTGCTGCCAAGTTTATGGAGAGCTTGAAGCTTGCTTCCATCGTGATCCATGTAGCGGATCTGCGGACTTGTGTGCTGCATCCCGCCAGCACCACACACCGCCAGTTGACGGATGAGCAGCTCATAGAGGGCGGCATCAGCGCAGATATGATTCGTATGTCCGTGGGTATTGAAAATCCGGAGGACATCTTGGACGACATCAAACAGGCTTTGGCACAGGTATAATCCAATGGAAAAGAGGGTGTTCCCAAACTACGAATCTTTCGATTCATAGGAAAGGGGCATCCCCTTTCTGTTTTGAAAAAACTCGGAGTTTCTAAAAAACGAGGGTATCCCTTTCGTCATTTTATGACTTTTGGGACACCCTCTTATTTTATTCATATGGGTCGATGTTTCAGGGACTGCCAAAAAAATGGGCAATTTCTGCAAATAGGCGTTCTCGCTCCGGCCCCAGTGTACAAACATGTGGGCTATTCAAAAGGGTGAGTAATCGTTTGTGGGTAGAAGCGGCCCGATTCATAATGATCTCCGCGCTCACTGGAAGTACCGTCTCATCTTGTCCGGCGCGAACCACCAGGAGCGGACAGCGGACGCCTTTCAGGCCATGGAGGGTATGGCGCATCAACGCATTGAGTTCTGCGACACTCCTCACCGGTGTACGGTCATAGCAGGCGTTGTATTGTGCAAGAAATTCCCCGTCATAGGAAAAAGGGGCTTGCGTGTGATAACGCATCACCGGCCAGAGGATACGTGCAGCGCGGCTTGCGCGGTTACGCACTCGTAACGCCGCGCAGAGGACCGCCGCGCGATAGACTGGGCGCGTTTGCGCCAAAAGAAGCGCGAGTGTCCCTCCCATGGATAAGCCTGCTACACTGACCCGCCCGCATTCGCTTACCAATTGGTCAAATCCTGCTTGTACAGCAGCAAGCCATTCGGGCCATCGTCGAAGTTCCATGTCCTCCGCATTCGTTCCATGTCCAGGTAAGAGAATTCCTTTGACGCGGAACCCGCACTGGGCCAGCGCTTTGCCCAATGGCAGCATGGTACCGGGCGTGGCTGTAAAGCCGTGTACCAATAGGACGCCGTGCTGGGACGAACCCGGAAAATCAAAAGGACGGCAAAGCGGATTTTGGAAAAGATCGTTCATCCTTCAGACCCTTCTTTCTCCTCTCTTTGAATTGGTATGGACGATTTTTTTAGAAAACCAACACGAAGAAAAGCGGGCTTGACCTCAGAGAGCAAAATGGCGCCAAAGATTAAGACAAATCCTGCAAGGATGCGCTCAGAGAGTGCTTCGTGCAGAAAAATAATACCACATATACATCCAAACACCGATTCCAAAGACAAAATCAAAGACGCTTTAGAGGCGGGGACGTATTTTTGGCAGACGGTCTGGAGCAATAAGGCGATCATCGTGCTGAACACGCCAAGGTAAAGGATATAAGTGAGAGCATCAGGAGCAAACTGGGTGGGGATCGGTTCGGTCAAAAGGGACGTGATCGCTGCAAATAGGGCAGCAAAGCCAAACTGCGTGACCGAGAGCAGTATAGGGTCATGCTTTTGGGTTAAAATAGCAGCGGCAACGATTTGTGCGGTAAAACCAACGCCGCCCAACAGAGAAAAACCATCCCCCATGTTGATGGAGAAATCCGCGTTGAGCGAGAGAAGCCCAATACCAATCAAACAAAGAAACGCAGCCGAGATATTGTAGACGTCCGGCCGTTGGTTTTTAATGATCCAGTATAGAAAAGGGACCAGCACAACATAGACGGCCGTTAAAAAGGCGTTTTTTCCGGCTGTGGTGTATTTGGCGCCCAATGTTTGCAGGTAAAAGGCCAAATAATAGAGAAAACCAGCCAAAGCGCCGGCTTTGATACAACCCTTGTCGATTTTTTTCAGCCGCCGGAAAAAGACGACACACATCAAAACAGCAGCGATCGCGAAACGCAACGCAACAATGGCAGCTGGTTCGAGACTTCCGGTTGCGCTTTTCACTGCGACAAATCCGCTGCCCCAGATGATGGTGACCACCAAAAGGCCCAATTCTGCCAGCCGTAGTTGTTTTTTCGCATTCAATCTTATCCCATCCATTCTTTTTAGAAGTTTTGAATCGTGGCCGCCCATCCGAAAAAAATACAAAAATCCCGCTTCTTCCGTTCAAAAACAACCCACTTTTCTTTTTGTAAATTATACCATCGTGTCAGAGGAATGGCAAGGCACAGACTATGGGGAGGACGGTGTATAAATAGCCGCATTTTTTGTATGTTCATAGATTTTTCCTTTTCTTAACAGGGATGGTGTGCTATAATAACTTCGCGAACCAATCGGAATCGGGCAATGGGAAGTTTTGATTCCGTGTATGTAATCATGCTTATGGAGACAATACAGCGGTCCATATGCCGTGGAACGGTTATGGCGATTGGGGCCGCAATGCAGCTTATGGTTTCTGTTTGCAGGTTGATTTTTAATATGGAGATGATGGAATGATCGGAATTGAACAGCGCGTCATTTGTGACGGCGTCAATTTTAGAAGTATTCGTGATACGAAGTTCAAAACGATGCGCATTTCTGCCCATCTGATCGTGCCGATGAGCCGGCAGACCGCGGCAGAGAATGCGCTTTTGCCGTTTTTACTCAGTCGGGCCAGCCGGGAATATCCCGATTTTACCAAGCTAGGCCAGCGGCTCGCAGAACTCTATGGGGCGTCTCTGAATGCGGACGTCCAGAAGCTCGGCGATTTGCAGGTGCTATCTCTCTCAGCGTCCGGTATTGCAGACCGCTATGCATTGGAAGGGGAAGCCATCTCAGGGGAGCTGGCAAAGCTTCTTTGCAGCATTTTGTTTGACCCGCCGCTGGTGGACGGATTGTTTCCGGAGGACGGCTTTGAACAGGAGAAACGCCAGACAGTGGAGTTGATCGACTCCGAATATAGCGACAAGCGCACGTATGCCCGTCAGCGTTGTGAAGCCATTATGTGTGCGGATGAGCCGTATGGCGTTAATCGCTATGGCGGCAAGGAGGACATTGCGCAGGTGCAGCGCCCTGCATTGACGGAGGCGTGGAAGCGCCTTCTGGATACGGCGAAGGTAGAACTGATGGTGTTGGGCGATTGTGACCCGGAGCCGGTCTATGAGGGGTTCCGCGCCGCATTCGAGAAACTGGGCGGCCGAAAGACCGCCGATTGTACGACGATGGTCGTTCGTTCTGCGGAACAGGTACATGAGGTCACAGAGAAGATGGATGTAGCGCAAGGGAAGCTTGTTTTGGGCTTCCGCGCAGGAACGGCAACGCCGGACGAAGCCGTGCCTGCAACACGCTTGATGACGGCTCTTTTTGGGGGGACGCCGAACTCCAAACTCTTTTTGAATGTACGGGAAAAGTTGAGTTTGTGTTATTATTGCAGCGCATCTTACAACAGCATGAAGGGAATTCTGCTGGTACAGAGCGGTGTGGAGGCCAAAAATATCGAGCGTGCAAGGGAAGAAATCCTGCGCCAGCTCGATGAGGTCAAGCAAGGCCATTTTGACGAGAGCGAAGTGGAGGCGGCCAAGATGAGCCTCTGCAACAGTTACCGTACGCTCTCTGACTCCTTGGGTGGGTTGGAAAACTGGTATCTTTCCCAGACCTTTGCCAGCCATTCGCAGCAGCCTGATGAGGCGGCTGCACAGATCAATGCGGTCACCCGGCAGGAAATCATCGACGCTGCCAACCGTGTGACATTGGACACCGTGTACTGCCTGGTGGGAAATGGGGAGGATGCACAATGAACGTGATTCGAGAAGTCAAGAGCGACCGTGTGGGGGATCGGGTACTATGAAGTGAAGCATCCCTCCGGCCTTCGTATTTTCGTCTATCCAAAGGAACAGAACAATTCCACTTACGCGGTATTTGGTACCCGTTATGGGTCTGTGGATACTACCTTTAAGCGCTCGGATGAAGCGGATGCCTGCACCGTACCGGCTGGTATCGCCCATTATTTGGAGCACAAGCTCTTTGAGAGCGAGGATGGAGATGCATTCGCGCGCTATGCCAAGACAGGAGCCAATGCAAACGCATACACCTCCTTTGACGTAACCTGTTATCTGTTCTCCTGTACAGAGAATGTATATGAGTCGTTGGAGATCCTGCTGGACTTTGTACAGTCCCCCTATTTTACCGAGCAGACGGTACAAAAGGAACAGGGGATTATCGGCCAGGAGATTCGCATGTACGACGACGATCCGCAATGGCGTGTGATGTTCAATCTTCTGGAGGCGTTGTATCACAAGCATCCGGTCAAGGTGGACATCGCGGGTACAGTGGAGAGCATTGCCCAAATTACGCCGGAGTTGCTTTACCGCTGCTATCACACCTTCTATAATTTGAATAACATGGTCCTTTGCGTTGCTGGCAACGTGGAGCTGAACAAAGTTCTCGATCTCTGCGACCGCATGCTCAAGCCTTCGAAGCCTGTGGAGATTGAGCGCATCTTCGAAGAGGAGCCGCGTGAAGTGGTCAAGACGCGGGTGGAACAAAAGCTCTCGGTTGTGACGCCTCTGTTTCAGCTGGGCTTTAAAGAAAATGCAGTAAGCCGCCGCACGACCAAGGAGCTTGCAGAGACAGAGATTCTACTGGAATTGATGGCTTCCGACGCTTCTCCTCTGTTCCGCCGCTTGTTGGATGCGGGATTGATTAATGAATCTTCCTTTGGGTATGAGTATTTTGAAGGACCAGGGTATGCATCCGTCATCTTCTCCGGAGAGTCCAAGGACCCGGACCGCGTGGCTGAGGAAATTCGCGCGGAGACGGAGCGCTTGCGCCGGGACGGTATTGACCCGGAGGCGTTCCAGCGTGCGAAAAAAGCGTTGTATGGCAGAAACATTGCCGCCTTAAACAGTGTGGACAATATTGCGAACTCAATGGCAGTGTTCGCCTTTGCCGGCCGCGAGTTGTATTCTTACATCGATGAACTGGCGAATGCGAAGCTGGACTCCGTCCAAAAGCGTTTGGAAGAAGCGCTGGACCCGGCATATTCCGCCTTATCAGTGGTGTACCCGGTGGACTAAAACGCACGACTTTCAACAAAGAAAAATCAAACCGCCAGGCTTCCCGCGCGGAGCTTGGCGGCTTTCCTGATTTTTTACCGCGCGCGGGGAAGGTGGATTTGAAATGTATACTGTACAATTTCCGAAACTCGGCTGGGAATTCCATGTGGACCCCACAGCCTTTCGCATTGGGGATACCCCGATTGCTTGGTACGGCATTATCATCGCCGTTGGGTTTATGTTGGCATTCCTGTATGCCATGTTCAGCTGTAAAAAGATGAACATCAACAGCGACAAGTTGGTCAACTGTGTGTTGGTCGGCATGGTCACCGGCATCATCGGGGCACGGCTCTACTATGTACTTTTCTATCCTGGCGATCTGTATATTCGCGACCCGATGCAGATTTTTAATATTCGCGAAGGTGGACTTGCCATCTACGGAGGAATCATCGGCGGCCTTTTGGGTGGCGTAATCACGGCAAAGATCTGCAAATTGAGAATTCCCGCTGTGTTGGACATTGCGGTATTGGGCTTTTTGATCGGACAGGGTATCGGCCGTTGGGGAAACTTTGTCAATCAAGAGGCGTTTGGCAGCCAGACGGATCTGCCCTGGGGTATGGTCAGCGAGGGAACTCGCGCCGTGGTAAACGGTCCGGTGCATCCCTGCTTCTTCTATGAGTCGGTATGGTGTTTGTTGGGATTCGTCCTGCTACATATCTTCTGCCGGAAGCTCAGAAGATATGACGGGCAGGTATTCCTTCTCTATTTGGTATGGTATGGGATTGGACGTTTCTTTATCGAAGGGTTGCGCACGGACAGCCTGCTGACTCCATTCTTCGATCTACGTGTTTCTCAACTGGTGGCTGCAGCTACGGTACTGGTGGGCGTGATCTTTTTGGTGATCTTCCGCAACCGCACCAGCCTCTCCGGATGCGGCTCTGCCAAAGTGATGGCGATGAATGCCCTCAAGGAGACCATTCCCGAGGAATTGATGGAGACAGAGGATGTTTCTTTGGAGACGGAAGGGGAAGAAACGTTGGAGAACTTTGAAAAAGAAGATGGCCCGGAGCCAGCCATTGCAGAGGCGAATCAGGAGCCTGAGGGGGTTGGAGAGCCGGAAGAGGGGAAGGAAGAACCAGAGCCGGCGGCAATGCGGGAGAACTCCCAGGAAAAACCGGCAGAAGGGGAAGAGCCTACATTGACCACACTGAAGACGCCGTTGGAATCTCCAGCAGGCGAGGGGACGCAGGTGGCCCCAGAAGAGGTCGATGAGGCTCTGGACAATGGGAAACAGGAAGACTAAGATCGGTATAGGAGGATTTTGGAAATGGCAAAGTTGATCGATGGAAAGGCAGTATCGGCAAATGTACGCACGCAGGTAGCAGAAGAGGTGGAGGCGCTCAAAAAGCAGGGCGTCACACCGGGCCTGGCGGTGGTTATTGTCGGGGACGACCCCGCATCGCGCACTTATGTAAACAACAAGAAGAAAGCCTGCGCACAGACAGGGATTTATTCCGAGGAGTATGCCCTGCCGGCGACTACAACGCAGGATGAGCTTATGGAACTCATTCGCACATTGAATGCCAAGAAAGACATCAACGGAATTTTGGTCCAGTCTCCGCTGCCGAAGGGCTTGGATGAAGAAGCCGTGGTGGAGGCAATTATTCCGGAGAAAGATGTGGATGCGTTCCATCCATCCAATGTTGGCCGCATCATGATCGGTAATTTCCATTTCCTGCCCTGTACACCGGCGGGTATTATCGAATTGCTGCGGTCTCAAAACATTGAGATCCAGGGCAAAGAGTGCGTCGTGATCGGGCGAAGCAATATCGTTGGCAAGCCAATGGCCATGCTTTTGTTACACAACCATGGGACTGTGACCATTTGTCATAGCAAAACCCAAAATCTTAAGGAAATCTGCCAGCGTGCGGACATTTTGGTAGCTGCGGTCGGCAAGCCGAAATTCGTGACAGCGGATATGGTAAAGCCAGGTGCAGTGGTAATTGACGTGGGGATGGACCGCGATGAAAATGGTAAGCTCTGTGGTGACGTCGACTTTGCAGAGGTCGAGAAGGTTGCTGGATATATCACTCCGGTTCCAGGTGGCGTAGGACCCATGACGATTGCGATGTTGCTGCGCAATACGTTAACAGCGGCCCGGCTACAAAACGGGCTTTCGATGTAACCCGGCCCACAGTGAAACACTGGGGACTTTCGAATGGAGAACCTGATGAATCGAATCAACCGGCCGGACGATTTGCAGAATCTTTCTGAAAAGGAACTGGAGCTGCTATGTTCGGAGATTCGGGAAAAAATCATTCATACGGTCGCCAATAATGGCGGTCATTTGGCCTCCAATCTGGGGGTCGTGGAGTTGACGGTTGCTCTACATAGAGTGTTTCGTGCGCCACAGGATAAAATTGTCTGGGATGTGGGGCATCAGGCGTATACCCATAAGATTCTCACTGGACGCCGGGAGCAGCTCGACACCATCCGAACGCGGGGCGGGCTATGTGGCTATCCAAACCGGGCGGAAAGTCCGTACGATCCTTTTAATGCAGGGCATGCAAGTACGGCCATTTCAGCAGCGTACGGGATGGCTGTGGCAAAAAAGATTCGTCATGAGCCAGGGCATGTGGTTGCCGTGATCGGGGACGGGTCTCTGACAGGCGGGATGGCCTATGAAGGGCTAAATAATGCGGGGCGATTCCCGAAAAATTTTATTGTTATTCTGAATGACAATAAAATGTCGATTTCCCGCAGTGTAGGGGCTATGGCGCGCTATCTGGCGCAGATTCGCACGAAGCCCGGCTATTTGCGTGCAAAAGGGAATTTGGAATCTGCAGTGGATAAATTGCCGGGAGTGGGGCCGTCTTTGCACCGCGCGATTTCGGGTGCAAAAACGGCGGTTAAGCACCTGCTGTACAACAATACGCTGTTTGAAGATATGGGCTTTATCTACTACGGCCCGTTCGATGGGCATAACCTGCCGCAGCTTTTGGAAGTTTTGGAGAACGCCAAGCACATCGAGCACCCCATCCTGCTGCATGTGATTACTGCAAAGGGAAAAGGGTACTCCTTTGCGGAGGAAAATCCCGGTGTATTTCATGGGATTTCCAAATTCGACGTCCATACGGGAAAAAAGCTCTCCAGCGGAGAGGATTTTTCCAGCCAATTTGGCCAATATCTCTGCGAGATAGCGGCTAATGATCGAAGCGTCTGCGCTATCACAGCGGCAATGCAAATGGGGACGGGTTTGACCGAGTTTGGCAAGCGCTTTCCAGACCGTTTTTTTGATACGGGTATCGCAGAGGAGCACGCAGTGACATTTGCAGGAGGACTTGCAGCCGGAGGGATGCGTCCGGTGTGCGCAATCTACTCCACATTTTTACAACGCGGATACGACCAGATCATCCACGATGCAGCGCTGCAAAATCTCAAAGTCACCTTTGCCATCGACCGTGCAGGCGTGGTGGGTGAGGATGGCGAAACCCATCAGGGGATTTTTGACGCAGCCTTTTTGAATACGGTGCCGAATTGTACCGTGTTTTCCCCGGCTTATTACGATGAACTTCGGGAGACCTTGCACACCGCGCTGTATGATTGCGACGGTGTGACGGCGGTTCGCTATCCGCGCGGAGGGCAGTTGTTCCGCCCATATGATTACCGGCCGAACGGAAAGGCGTTTTGCTTCTACGGAGAGGGACAGGCAGACACCGTACTGGTGACGTATGGCCGGTTGTTCTCCTTTGCTTGTGAAGCGCTGTCTCGCTGGAAAGCAGAAGGAATTTCTGTGCGGATTATCAAGCTCAACCGGATCAAGCCGATCCCTCCCGAGGCGGTGGAAGCAGCGAAGGGAGCAAAGCGTGTTTTCTTCTTTGAGGAAGGAATCGAACAGGGCGGTGTGGGTGAGCATTTTGAGCATTTGCTACATCAGGCCGGTTTTCAGGGCGTTTATATGCTGCATGCGATCCGTGGATTTGTGCGGCATGCGACCATGAAGGAATCGCTGCACGATTTGCGGTTGGATGCGGATGGAATGTATCGCATCGTGATCGATGCAGTCCAAAATTGGACATAATTTGAAATAGAGATAAGGATGGATTCTCCCATAGAGGGTAGAACATCTTGATTAGGAGTTAAAAAGTGGCAGAAAAGAAGAGGTTGGACTGCCTGCTTTTTGAGCAGGGGTTCGCGCAGAGCCGGGAAAAAGCGCGCGCGATGATTATGGCAGGCAATGTCTACGTGGACAATCAAAAATCCGACAAACCAGGCACCATGCTGCCGGCTTCGGCAAAGATCGAAGTGCGCGGGGCAACGCTGCCTTACGTCAGTCGGGGTGGTTTAAAACTGGAAAAGGCCATGGAACAATTTCCCATTTCCCTGGAAAACAAGGTCTGCATGGACATCGGCGCTTCCACCGGCGGTTTTACAGATTGTATGTTGCAGAATGGCGCGCGTAAGGTGTATTCCATCGATGTTGGGTATGGCCAACTGGCTTGGAAACTGCGTACGGATGCGCGTGTGGTGAATTTGGAGCGCACCAATGTGCGTTATTTGACTGCAGAGCAAGTCCCCGAACCAGTGGACTTTTTCAGTGTGGATGTTTCCTTTATTTCGCTATGTTTGGTTTTGCCCGTGGCAAGACAATTTATGGCGGATGGCGCACAGGCGGTTTGTCTCATAAAACCTCAATTTGAGGCTGGACGTGGCAAGGTTGGGAAAAAGGGCGTGGTGCGTGAGCCATCCATCCACGTGGAAGTGGTGGATAAAATTGTTCAATTTGTGTTGGAGCACGGCTACTCAGTGGAAGGACTGACTTATTCCCCGGTAAAAGGCCCGGAGGGGAACATCGAGTACCTGGTATTTCTATCCAAGGCAGAACAGCCGCACTGTGTCCCATTGGACATTCCAGCGCTGGTGTCGGAATCACACACAGTGTTAAATGGTGGTGAGTCGCATTGATTGTCTTTGTCATGCCAAATCTGACCAAAAAGGATGCACAATTCCACACGGAGCGTATCATTGACCAGCTGCACCGGTTTGGCACAGCCGTCTCGATGGATCAGCGTTATCAAGAGGCGTTTCCAGCGAGGGGGGTCCAATTCTGTGAGGATTTTTATCAAGGACTGGACGCCTGCGATGTGGTTGTCGCCGTCGGAGGAGATGGGACGATCATCCATGCAGCAAAACATGCAGCGATGGCCGGAAAACCTGTCCTGGGGATCAACGTAGGCCGTTTGGGATTTGTAGCGGGCCTGGAGGTGGATGAGCTCGAACAGCTCGAACAGCTGGTGTCCGGCCGGTATGCGGTGGAAAACCGCATTCTTTTACAGGTGGATTCGGTCCTGGGCGGTTTACATCAGACCTACTATGCATTAAATGATGCGGTGATTGCCCGCGGGTCGCTCTCTCGTATCCTGGATTTCAAGGTGCTGTTCAATAGCTCCAATATGTGTGACTACCGTGCAGACGGCTTGATCTTTTCAACGCCCACCGGGTCTACTGCGTATTCCCTGTCCGCGGGCGGGCCGGTGATCGATCCCAGCATGGAATGTATTT
Source organism: Anaeromassilibacillus sp. SJQ-1 (assembly GCF_046693725.1). NCBI lineage: Bacteria > Bacillati > Bacillota > Clostridia > Eubacteriales > Acutalibacteraceae > Anaeromassilibacillus > Anaeromassilibacillus sp. SJQ-1. Next base: position 69,620 of record NZ_JBKEIV010000037.1, read on the forward strand.
TGTTGACACCCATTTGCCCGCACTCGTTGTTTGCAAGGACCGTGGTCTTTGGCGGTGATGCGGTGCTAGAGGTCCATGCCGTGCGGGATGCAGACAGCGAAATCTTTTTGACTGTGGATGGGGAGCGCGCTGTTCCTGTGCCAGACTGTTGCTCCATCTATATCAAGCGCTCAGGTTATCGGGCGCAAATTATAAAATTAAAACAGAACAATTTCTATGAAGTACTCAATCAAAAACTCGCGGAGAGGAGATCCTGAAATGAAAACGAGGCGGCATGCCAAAATTTTAGAGCTAATCAACGAATACAGCATTGACACGCAGGAAGAACTGTTGCGGCGCCTTCGGGAAGATGGATTCGATGTGACACAGGCGACTGTTTCCCGCGATATTAAGGAATTGCGGTTGGTAAAAACGCTCTCCAACGATGGCAAATACCGTTATTCGACCGGTAAGGAGACGGGAAAGGATCTGTCCTCAAAATTTTTCTCTTTACTGGCGGATTCTTCCCTCTCGATCGACTGTGCCAGAAACATCGTCGTTATTAAGGCGCTGACCGGTATGGCTCAGGCGATCTGTGCCGCTATGGACGGGCTCCATTGGGAGTCGGTTGTGGGAACATTGGCGGGGGATGACACCATCTTTGTTGTGACGCGGGATGATGAATCCGCAGAACGCTTGATGGCGGAACTGAAAAAGATTGTCGGGTGATACAATATGTTGACCCAGCTTTACATTGAAAATATCGCAGTAATCGAACGGGCTGCCATTGATTTTCAACCGGGGTTCAATGTTCTTACGGGCGAAACAGGCGCCGGTAAATCGATTCTGATCGACTCCCTGCATGCGGTGCTGGGGGAGCGTACTTCACGCGATCTGATCCGAACTGGAGCGCGCTCTGCCTTTGTCAGTGCAGCTTTTTGCGATGTGGGAAAGGGGACGGACGAAGCGCTTCGCGCACTTGGTTATACGCTCGAAGAGGATGGCACGTTATTGTTACAGCGCGAAATCAATGCGGAGGGAAATCCTCTTGCCGGATTAACAACCGGCCGGCAACTGTCTCGGCATTGCGCGAAATCGGTTCCCTGCTGATCCACATTCACGGCCAGCATGAGAGTTATGGGTTGCTATCGCCGGAGTCCCACATGGGATATTTGGACCGAATGGGTGTTCCAGAAGCGCTCCTGCGGTCTTACCAGGATGCATACCGGCATATGTGCCGGGTGAAAAAAGAATTGGATAGCTTTCAAATGGATGAAGCGCAGAAAGCGCGGAAAATAGATCTTCTGACCTACCAGATCGATGAACTGGAGTCAGCCCAGCTGCGTCCGGGAGAACAGGAGGAATGGACCGAGCGGCGAGATCTCTATCGCAACAGTGAGAGAGTTGCAAGCGCTTTGCAGGCGGCGAAATTGGCGTTGGATGGAGAAACTGAAGCCGAAGGAGCGCTTTCGGCTGTGACCGGAGCGGCGGAAGCATTGGCAGAAGCCGGGCGGTATCTGCCTGCGGCGGCGGCGTTGGCAGAGCGGTTGCACAGTGTACAGTATGAGTTGGAGGACTGTGGGGTAGAGATCGGCGGCCTTGCCGAGGGGATGGAATATGATCCGGAAGAGTTGGCGCAGATCGAGACCCGACTGGATCAGCTTTATCGTCTCGGTTTAAAGTATGGCGGGACTGTCGAAGAGATGCTCGCCTTTTTGGAGACCTGTAAAAAACAGCTATCCGACATCGAACTGTCCGATGAGCACATCGCTCGATTGACTAAAGAATACCAGGCGGCTGAAGCCGAAGCACAGCGATTGGCTGGGGAACTTTCTGCAAAACGGCAGGAAGTCGCAAAACAGTTTGCCAAACGTGTTCAGGAGGAATTGACATTCTTAGACATGCCCCATGTAGCTTTTTTGGTGCAGTGCGAAAAGGGTCCGCTCAACTCCAGCGGGTGTGATAGAATCCAGTTTTTGGTTTCCACCAATCCCGGTGAACCGGCAAAGCCACTGGCCAAGGTTGCTTCGGGGGAGAACTATCCCGAATGATGCTGGCGATTAAAACGGTACTCGCGGGAACAGACCGCATTGGTACCTTGATTTTTGATGAGATTGACACCGGAATCAGCGGCAGCGCCGCGCAAAAGGTGGGGTTGAAAGTTGCGGGAGGTGTCCCATATGCGTCAGGTGATCTGCGTGACACATTTGGCGCAGATTGCGTCTCTGGCAGATATGCATTTCCAGATCAAGAAGCATGTGGAACACGATCGCACTTATACCGAAGTGGTGGCTCTCAACCATGAGGGCCGCAAACAAGAGCTGGCCCGCATTATGGGTGGAACGGAGATCACGGAGTTGCTTTTGCAAAATGCGGAGGAAATGTTACAATTGGCGAAAAAAACGCCTTGACAGTTCCAAGGTGGTTGGATATAATGGGGACAATAGCCTTGAAGGGAAGAAGTACGCAGAATGCGGCTGGCAAAGAGAGCCCGCGGTCGGTGGAAGCGGGAGCAGCGGTCGGCGGAAATACATCCTGGAGCTGCCGGGTAGAACGCCTTGAGGTCAGTAGATCCGGTCGGGTTGGCGCACGTTATCGCGCACGGGTATGTTTGTACCCATGAGGCCGCATTCGTGAGGGTGCGGTAAACTGAGGTGGTACCGCGGGATTTCTCCGCCCTCTGCAAAAAATCGCAGGGGGCGTTTTCTTTTGCCCCCAATACAAAAAATGGAGGAAGAGACATGGGCGTATACGACGAACTGAAAGCGCGTGGTCTGATCGCGCAGACGACAAATGAGGAAAAAATTCGAGATTTGCTGAATAATGACAAGATTACGTTCTACATCGGTTTCGATCCAACCGCAGACAGCCTGCATGTAGGCCATTTTGTCCAAATCATGGTGATGTCCTGGATGCAGAAAGCTGGGCACGTGCCGGTTGCGCTGTTTGGTGGCGGCACAGGTATGATCGGCGACCCATCCGGCAAGAGCGACATGCGCAAAATGCTCACCAAGGAAACCATCGACCACAATATCGCTTGTTTCCAAAAACAAATGTCCCGTCTGATCGATTTTTCAGATGGAAAGGCGATTATGGCCAACAATGGCGATTGGCTGCTCGACTTGAATTATATCGAGTTTTTGCGTGAAGTGGGGGTACGTTTCTCTGTCGACCGTATGTTGGCGGCGGAATGTCTACAAGCAACGCTTGGAGCGCGGCCTCTCTTTCTTTGAGCTGAACTATATGTTGATGCAAAGCTATGACTTTTTGGAGCTTAACCATCGCTTTGGATGTACAATGGAGCTAGGTGGCGACGATCAGTGGAGCAATATCATCGGCGGTGTGGAATTGCTTCGCCGCAAAGAGGCAAAAGAGGTCTACGGAATGACCTTCACATTGCTCACAACCAGCGAAGGAAAGAAGATGGGTAAGACGGAAAAGGGCGCTGTATGGCTTGATCCGGAAAAGACCTCGCCCTTCGAATTCTACCAGTATTGGCGCAATGTGGATGATGCGGACGTCATCCGCTGCTTGAAGATATTGACGTTCCTGCCGCTAGAAGAGATCAACGAGCTGGGAAAACTGGAAGGTGGCGAACTCAACAAGGCGAAGGAAATACTTGCTTACGAGGTCGACGAAGTTGATCCATGGGGAGGAAGAGGCCCAAAAGGCACAGGAAGGTGCACGCGCTTTGTTTGGAAAAGGAGCAAATACCGACAATATGCCTTCCACAGCGATTACTGAGGAGGACTTCGTCGATGGAGAGATTGGTGTGCTCGATCTGATGGTCAAGACAAAGTTGGCTCCGTCCCGCGCAGAGGGCCGCCGGCTGATTGAACAGGGAGGTGTCGCTGTGGATGACGAAAAAGTTCCGTCGATTTCTGCAAAGCTCTCCTTGGAGAAGGACTTTGAGAAAAAAGTATGTCATCATTAAAAAGGGGAAAAAGGTTTTCCACAAGGTGACATTGGAATAAACAAAACCAGGATCGAAAAAGGTTTGGAATAAAAGCGAAGGCAGCTGTCATTTTAAGTAGAAAAGTATAAAATAAGCCCCCGGCCTAGCCGGGGGCTTATTTTAATTAGATGAACAACAGAAGAAATACCCAGCTTATACGGGTTTGGCCGGATTTTACGCATTTCTCCGTGAATATTTTCGATATGAATCCAATAAGCAACGTTTTGTAGCAATCCTTTTGCATTTGATGGACCTACAAAAATGACATCTGGCTTTTCTGGATGGGGTTCTGCCCGGGTCTCATTCAACCGTAAAATGAACGGATATGCTTAGGACATTTTCACGCATTCCCCAAGTATTTTCCATACATCGGGAACGATCATTGAATAGCTAAGGATTCTGAATGGCGAGCCCAAAAGCAGGGGAGGGGAATCGGTTACCCTCTGAAAAAGTATTCGCTTATCCAACCGTTCCAGGGACCCTCATTGCATTCCATTGTATTCTGAATCAAGAAATGATGGGTCCAACGGTTGAGAGAGATTTTATGAAAAGATTCAATTGTGCTTTGGGCGCCCTTTGATATTCGAAAGAATAGAGGAAGCCATGCGGAGTTGTAGCATTTTTATAAAGGCGATCTATATCTTATGCATGATATGGATTCTCAAATAGCGTTGTAACAGCAGTGCTTGGCTTTCAGAGAAACTCCCAATGGTTCGGGACGATTCTTGGAAATAAGAATCTGTGTGCTTCTGAAGCAACGGCCATCACGATACTTTACTGAGTAGAACTAACGTTTGAAAGAGCTTCTTTTAAAGGAAGCAACATCCTTTTGGAGGAATCCATCGATTCTTCTCGTTTTTAAAGGACTTATTGCAGAGGTATTTCACACACATCGAGGTTCTATTCCCAAATTCATTCCTGAGATGCGTAAGAAGAAAAGAAAAATCCAAGCAACTCTTCCGAATTGCTTGGATTTTGATGGCGGAGAGGATGCGACTCGAACGCACAATGCCTTGCGGCACACCACATTTCCAATGTGGCTCCTTACCAATTAGAATACCTCTCCAAATGGCTTTGCTGATCACTTATCGCTGACAGCTTGATCATTATAGCGGATTCTTTTGAAAAAATCAAGGGGGTTTTACAAATATTTTTTAAAATTAGTGCAAATATTTTACTTGCGCCGATGGGTGACGTGTTATAATATAGAAACATATGAATGAAACGCGCAGACGACGATGCTTTTTGCGCGCGGAAAACAGGAGGATCAGAATTTTGAAGCGAACAGAGATTAAAGAGCTCTATGCCGGAATGGAAGAGTTCGGCGGAAAGATTGTCACCGTATGCGGTTGGGCGCGAACCGTTCGGGATTCGAAAGCGCTTGGCTTCATTGATTTGAATGATGGAAGCTGCTTTAAAGGGGTACAGATCGTATTCGAAGCGGATAAGCTTTCCAATTATAAGGACATTGCAAAGTTGAATGTCGGTTCTGCGATCGTCGTTACAGGGGAATTGCTTTTGACCCCCGAGGCAAAGCAGCCATTTGAAATTCATGCGTCTGAGATTACGGTAGAAGGTGCTTCTACGCCGGATTATCCTTTGCAGAAGAAGCGCCACACGATGGAATACCTGCGTACAATTGCACACCTGCGTCCACGCACCAATATGTTTAGCGCTGCATTTCGTGTGCGCAGTGTGGCGGCCTATGCGATCCATAAATTCTTCAATGAGAATGGATTTGTATATGCCCATACGCCGCTCATCACGGGGAGCGATGAAGCGGCGCACGAAAAACGCGAAAGCGTTTCACGATAAATGCGAAAAACTCACACGAGTATGGAAGTCGTTCTGGTTAATATCGGCTGGCATAACCGAACGAAGTAGAGGACAATAACA